>NZ_JBNCOG010000014.1:0-99495 GCF_051280745.1 Nocardioides ureilyticus
GAGGAGCTGCTCGGCCGGGACAGCAACGCCCTGGTCGCGGGAGCGGCCGCCGTGCTGCTCGCCGGGCTGGCCGTCGTCCGCACGACGCGGCAGGTGCGGTGGGAGGCCCAGGCGCGCCTCGACGCGCAGGCCGCCTCGGCGGCGAAGTCGGCGTTCCTCGCCACGATGAGCCACGAGATCCGCACGCCGCTCAACGGCGTCATCGGCCTCACCGGGCTGCTCCTCGGCACGGAGCTGGGCCCGCGACAGCGGCAGTACGTGGAGGGCGCCCGGGGCGCCGGTGAGGCGCTGCGCACCGTCATCGACGACATCCTGGACTTCTCCAAGGTCGAGGCCGGCAAGCTCGAGCTGGAGGTGGTCGACTTCGACCTCGTCGCCGTCGTGGAGAGCGCCGCTGAGATGGTCGCCGACCCGGCACGTCAGCGGAACCTCGAGCTGCTCGCCTACTGCTCACCCGACCTCCCCACCGCCCTCCGCGGCGACCCGGCGCGGCTCCGGCAGATCCTGCTCAACCTCGCCGCCAACGCGGTGAAGTTCACCGACGCCGGCGAGGTCGTCATCTCCGCGCACCTCGACGAACGCTCAGAGGACGCCGTGCACGTCCGGTTCGAGGTGCGCGACACCGGGATCGGCCTGGGCGAGGCCGCGCGGAACCTGGTCTTCCAGCCGTTCTCGCAGGGAGACTCCTCGACCACCCGGCGGTACGGCGGCACGGGCCTCGGCCTGGCGATCTGCCGCGAGCTGGTCGCCGCCATGGGCGGGACGATCGGGGTGGAGAGCGAGGAGGGCGTCGGGAGCACCTTCTGGTTCCGCGTGCCGCTCGCCACGGCGGCCGAGCCGCCGGCCGCTGCCGAGGGTCCCCCGCGTGCCACCTTCGCCGGCCAGCACGTCCTCGTCGTCGACGACAACGCCACCAACCGCCTCGTCCTGGAAGGCCAGCTCGGCGCCTGGGGCCTGAAGGTCTCCGCAGCGGAGAGCGCAGCCAGCGCCCTCGACGCCATGGAGGGGGGCCTCCGCCCCTCGGTCGTCATGCTCGATCTCTGCATGCCCGACGTCGACGGCCTCGAGCTCGCCCGCCGGATCACCGCACGCGGCGCGGCTCCGCCGATGCTGCTGCTCACCTCGGACCCCGACGTCGACCTGGGCGAGGCACGGGCCGCAGGCATCCGGACCGTCCTCACCAAGCCCTTGCACATGGCGCAGCTGCGCGCGGCCACCGAGCAGGCCACCGAGCAGAAGCGGTCCACGAGCGGAGGACCGGTGCGGCCGGCCGTCCCCGTGGAGGGCTCGAGCCGTGGCCACGTCCTCGTCGTCGAGGACAGCGAGATCAACCAGCTGGTCGCCGTCGGGATCCTCAGCGCACGCGGCTACACGTGCGAGGTCGCGAGCGACGGCGCCGAGGCACTGGCGATGCTCGCCGAGCGGGCGTACGACGCCGTGCTCATGGACTGCCAGATGCCGGTGCTGGACGGGTACGACGCCACCGCCGAGCTGCGCCGGCGCGAGGGCGAGGGCTGGCGCACCCCGGTGGTCGCCGTCACCGCGGGCGTCACCGACGGCGAACGGGAGCGGTGCTTCGCCGCAGGGATGGACGACTTCGTGGCCAAGCCGGTGAACCCCGACGAGCTCGACGACGTGCTGCGTCGATGGGTCGGGTCACCGGCCTGACCACGGCCGTCGTGTGGGTCGGGGCCGCTCAGCGGACCCGACGCAGCAGCGAGCGCACGCCGTGGCCGAGCGCCTGGTCCTGGGTACGACGGCCACCCGTGCCGCCACCCATGCCGCCACCCATGCCGCCACCCATGCCGCGGCTCATGCCACGGCCCCCGGCCATGCCACGGCCGGCTCCGCGTCGTCCGCCCATCACTCGGCTCAGGATCCCGGTCAGCATGATCGTCTCCCTTCCCGTCCCGGCACGGTGCCGGGTCCGATCTGGGACCGGTACCCGACCTACTGCCCGACCACGCCGTCGTCGACGATCCGCCCGTCGCGGACGGTGATCCGGCGGGTCTCCCGGTCGGAGCCGCCGTTGTAGACCACGTCCGCCAGCACGGTGCCGCCACCTTGGGGGCGGACGCCACGGACGGTGACCGACTCGACGGTGGACCAGAATCCCCGGTAGCTGCCGTAGCCGATCTCCTCCTGCAGCGCAGGAGCGATCAGCGACCACCCGGCGTCGATGTCCCCGGGCAGCAAGTCGTAGTAGTCCCGCACGAGCTGCTGGGCGTTGCGTGCCGACACGTCGGGCGGGCTCGGTTCTGGTTCTGGTTTCGGTTCTGGTTCCGGTTCTGGTTCTGGTTCTGGTTCCGGCTCCTGCGGGGTCGGCTCCGGTTCCGGGCTGTCCTCCTCGCTCGCGGACGGCGCCGGTTCCGGGGTCTGCTCACCCCCCGTCGACTGCTGGGCGGTCGGCTCGCCGGCAACCGGGTCACCCGCGCCGTCGTCCTCCAGGAGGCCGGCGAGGAAGGCCCCGCCCAGGGCGAGGAGCAGCACGACCACGCCCGCCACCAGCGCGACCGGAGCCGTACGACGGCGGCGCCCGTCTGCCACGCGGGCGGGCGGCTCGGCGGCCGGCTCCGCCGCGAGCGGCGTCGAGCGGGCAGGCGGGACGAGCGCGGTCTCGTCGGCGTCCGCCGTGCCGCTCGCGACGGCGCGCAGAGCGGCGGCGGCCTCGGCCATGGATGGGCGCGCCGCCGGGTCGGACTGCATCATCCGGCGGATCGGCGCGGCCAGCGGGCCTGCGCGCTTCGGCGCGGGAGGCTCGTGGTTGGCGATGTGCATGAGCATCGCGATGGAGTTCTCCTGCGGCGGCCAGGGGGCCTGCCCCTCCACCGCGGTCCAGAGCGTGGCCCCGAGGGCCCACACGTCGTCGGCGGGCGTGGCCCGCTGGCCTCGCGCCAGGGACGGCGAGAAGTAGAGCGGGGTGCCCGAAACCATCCCGGTCTGGGTCAGCTGCTCGTCCCCGATCGTGCGGGCGATGCCGAAGTCGGAGATCTTCGCGACCCCGTCGTCGGTGACCAGGATGTTGCCCGGCTTCACGTCACGGTGGACCGTCCCGCGCGCGTGCGCGGCTGCGAGCCCGTCGGCGACCTGTGCGCCGAGGCCCGCCGCGTGGCGGGGGTCGAGGGGCCCGTCACGCAGCAGCTCGGAGAGGTTGCGGGACGGCAGGTACTCCATCACGAGCCAGACGTGGCCGTGGTCCTCGATCGCGTCGTAGATCGAGACGACGTTCGGGTGGTTGAGCGCCGCCGCCGACCGCGCCTCCCGCAGGGCACGGGCCAGGTGCGGGGTCGACTCACCGGGCAGCCCGCCGACCTGCTTGACCGCCACCTCCCGTCCGAGCGTGCGGTCCGTGCAGAGCCAGACGGCGCCCATGCCGCCACGGCCGACCTCCCGGACGACGTCGTAGCGACCAGCGATGCTCGACGGGGGCATCGGCCCTCCTCCTCTTCGCGGTCTCGCGTACCGCTACCCGCCCGGGCGCCCGGCCAAGCGCGCGGGGTCGGTAGGCCGCGCCACGACGAGCCGGCGTACCGCCCGAGCTCGGCCTTTACTTCCCCCTGCGGGATGAAGACGCCGCGAGCGCGCGGTTCCTACCATCGCGGAGGCGGCCAGCCCAACGGGGTGAAGCGTCACCGGCACCTGGACGACCGCTGAGAGCCGGCCCCGCCCCAGCATGGGGGGCGGGGTCGGCGCACGTCGTTCGGAGTGGTCCGCGCCTTCGGATGGATGCGGTCGTCCGGCACGTCCCCGAGGCACCCCGGAGCCGACCCCGGCCCCACCCCCGGAACCGGGCGCCGGCCCCGCCGATGTCCCTAGGGTGGGGCTGACCGCGGCGGGCGCCGCAGCACGGCGCGGGACGGGAGGAAGAGCGTGGCGTTGATCCAGACCGAGGGGCTGACCAAGCGGTTCGGCTCCTTCACGGCCGTCGACCAGCTGAGCGTCGACGTCGGGACCGGCGTGACCGGCCTCGTCGGCGCCAACGGTGCGGGCAAGTCCACCCTGCTGAAGATGCTGCTCGGCCTGCTTCCGCCGACCGAGGGCAGCGCGCGGGTGACCGGTCTCGACATCGTCACCGAGGGCGCGGCGATCCGCGAGCGGCTCGGCTACATGCCCGAGCACGACTGCCTGCCGCCGGACGTGTCCGCCACGGAGTTCGTCGTGCACATGGCGCGCATGTCGGGGCTGCCGACCACGTCGGCCCGCGAGCGCGCAGCCGACACCCTGCGCCACGTCGGCCTCCACGAGGAGCGCTACCGACCGATGGGCGGCTACTCCACCGGCATGCGCCAGCGGGTGAAGCTGGCGCAAGCGCTCGTCCACGATCCCGCACTGGTGCTGCTCGACGAGCCGACCAACGGCCTGGACCCGGCCGGACGCGAGGACATGCTGGGCCTGATCCGCCGGATCGGCACGGAGTTCGGCATCTCCGTCATCGTCACCTCCCACCTGCTGGGCGAGCTCGAGCGGGTGTGCGACGGCATCGTCGTGATCGACGGCGGCCGGCTGCTGCGCCACTCCAGCACGGCCTCGGTCACCGCACAGACGCCGGTGGTCGCGGTCGAGGTCGACGGCGACCACAGCGAGCTGGCCCGGCGACTGTCCGACGCCGGCGTCCCCGTGCGGTCCGAGGGCAGGCTCCTCCACGTCGACGTCGCCGACGAGACGGCGTACGACTTCGTGCGGGACGCCGCGGCCGACCTCCGGCTGGGGCTGGTGCGGATGGAGCGCCAGCGCCACCGGATGACCGAGATCTTCACCGACGCCCCCCGGGCGACCGACGACCACGCCACCCCGGGAGGTGCCCGTGCCTGAGCCGAGCCCCGCGCCGACCGGCGCCATCCACGACATCGGCTACCGCCGCTACGACGGGCCCCGCCTCGGCACCGGCTACATCCGCCGCTCGCTCTTCGTCGAGACGCTCCGCGGCGCCTACGGGCTCGGCCGCTCCGCGCGGTCGAAGGTCATGCCGTTCCTGCTGCTGATGGTGATGCTGCTGCCCGCGGTCGTGATGGGCATCGTGACCGGCTACTTCGGGTTCTCCGAGATCCCCGTCGGCTACACCGAGTACGCGTTGGTGCTCCAGGTGGCGATCACGATCTTCCTCGGCGCACAGTCCCCGGCGGTCATGTCGCGCGACCTCCGGTTCCGCGTCGCGTCGCTGTACTTCTCCCGGCCGCTGAGCCGGCAGCAGTACGTCCAGGCCAAGTACGCCGGGATGGCGGTCGCGCTCTTCCTGCTCATGGGTCTTCCCATCACCGTCCTGCTCGCCGGTGCACTGCTCGCGGAGCTGCCGCTGGGCGAGCAGCTGCCCGACTACCTGCGCGCGATGGCCGGCGCCGCCCTGCACGCCCTGGTGCTGGCGGGCCTGGGGCTCGTGGTGGCAGCGATGACGCCACGGCGGGGGCTCGGTGTCGCCGCGGTGGTCGGTGTGCTGCTCATCCTGTCCGGCTTCGAGCTGGCGGTGAGCGAGATGGCGGCGGCCTTCGGCAGCCCGACCTTCCTCGGCTACACCGGCCTGCTCTCGCCGTACACGCTGGTGGACGGGGTGGTCGCCGGCGTCCTCGGCGCCGAGTCCTCGATCGGCCACGGCCCGCCGGGAGCGCTCGGGACCGCCGTCTTCGTCGCGGTCACCGCCCTGTTCATCGCCGGCTGCTACGCCGCCCTCGTCGCCCGCTACCGGAAGGCCCTCTCATGAGCACCGTGGAGCTCGACCAGGTGTCGCGCTGGTTCGGCAACGTGGTCGCGGTCAACGACGTGACGATGCGGCTGGGGCCGGGGGTCACCGGACTGCTCGGCCCGAACGGCGCCGGGAAGTCGACGCTGATCAACATGATGGCCGGCTTCCTCGCGCCGTCGGCCGGCTCCGTCACCCTCGACGGGCGTCCGCTGCACCGGGACCCGGACATCTACCGCGTGCTCGGCCTGGTCCCGGAGCGCGAGGAGATGTACGACGCGGTCACCGGCTGGGACTTCGTGCTCGCCAACGCGAAGCTCCACAAGCTCCGCGACCCCGAGGGAGCCGCGCGCCGGGCGATCGCGACCGTCGACATGGCGGCCGCCGAGGACCGGGACATCCGCGGCTACTCCAAGGGCATGAAGCAGCGGATCAAGATGGCGACCGCGATCGTGCACGACCCGGAGGTGCTGCTGCTCGACGAGCCCTTCAACGGCATGGATCCCCGCCAGCGGCTGCACCTGATGCAGGTCCTGCACGACCTGGGCGACCAGGGGCGGACCATCCTGTTCAGCTCCCACATCCTCGAGGAGGTCGAGCAGATCGCCGGCCGGATCGAGGTGGTCGTCGCGGGCCGTCACGCCGCGTCCGGGGACTTCCGGGAGATCCGGCGGCTGATGACCCAGCGTCCGCACCAGTACACGCTCCGCTCGACCGACGACCGGGCGCTCGCCGCGGCCGTCATCGCCGAGCCCGGCACGTCAGCGGTGGAGCTGGTCGCCGAGCCCGGCGGCGGCACCTCGGTGCAGGTGCAGGCGACCGACTTCTCCGCCTTCGTCCACGCCCTCCCCCGGCTGGCGGCGCAGCACGGCATCCGCCTGCTGGAGGTCCGTCCCGCCGACGAGTCCCTCGAGAGCGTCTTCTCCTACCTGGTGGCCCGATGACCGACCTCCTGCCCAACCGCACCGTCGCGGCGTTGACCCGCCGCAGCCTCCTGGGACGCAAGCGCACGCTGGTGCTGCTCCTCCTGCCGCTGGCGTTGCTGGCCCTGTGCGCGCTGGCGCGCGTCCTCGCGGGGATGGACGCCGAGCTCGACCGCGCGCTCGACGGCTCGCTCCCGCCGAACCTGCTCACCGCGTTCGGCATCGCCATCCTGATGCCGCTGCTGAGCCTGGTCGCCGGCACCGGCTCGATCGGCCCGGAGATCGACGAGGGCTCGATCGTCTACCTCCTCGCGAAGCCGCTCAACCGGTACTCCATCGTGCTCACCAAGCTGCTGGTGGCCACCGGGGTCGTGGTGGTCTTCGGCGTGCTGCCGGTCGCCGTCGCCGGCGTCGTGCTGACCGGCGAGGTCGGCTCGGTGACGGTCGCCTTCACGCTGGGAGCGCTGGCCGCCGGTGTCGCGTACGCCGCGCTCTTCCTGGTGCTCGCGGTGGTGAGCCGGAACGCGGTGGTGATCGGGCTGATCTACGCACTGATCTGGGAGTCGCTGGTCGGCGGCCTCGTGCCGGGCGCGCAGGCGCTCAGCGTGCAGCAGTGGTCGCTGGCGGTCGTCGAGGCGGTCCTGGGCGATGCGGCCGGCGGCCTGGGCGTCGGTGCGGCCGTCTCCCTGGGCACCGGTCTCACGCTCCTGGTGCTCGTCACCGTCGCCGCGACCGCCTACGCCGGCCGCCGGCTGGAGACGCTCCGGCTGCACGACGAGTCCTGACGCGCCCGGCGGTGGCGTGGGCCGCCGATCTTCGCTAGCATCGCCGATCGGCGATGACATAGCGGAAAGGCTTCATCGATGACCCACGCACCGACCGACGGACTGGCGGCGGCCGCCTGTCTCTTCCACGGGTTCTCCGACCCTTCGCGGATCGCGATCCTGCGCCACCTGGCCCTCGGCGAGCACCGCGTGGTCGACCTGACGGCGCACCTCGGCCTGGCACAGTCGACGGTCTCCAAGCACCTGGCCTGCCTGCGCGACTGCGGCCTGGTCAGCGCCCGACCCGTCGGCCGGGCCACCGTCTACTCGCTCAACCACGCCGGCGCACTGATGAACCTGTGGTCGGCCGCCGAGGAGCTCCTCGAGCTCACCGGTGACGCCGTCACTCTGTGCCCCAACCACGGCACCGACGTCGAGGTGGCCGGATGAGCGCCCCCACCAGGGCCGCCGGCTCCCCGCCGTCCACGACGGACCGCGCGCGGCTCGGCCGCCGCGCCCAGCTGCTGGCCGCGTCGTCGGTCGCCTACAACCTGGTCGAAGCCGTCATCGCCATCGCGGCCGGGGTCGCGGCCGGTTCGGTCGCGCTCGTCGGGTTCGGCCTGGACTCGACGGTGGAGGTCAGCAGCGGCCTGATCATCCTCTGGCAGTTCCGCCACCGCCTGCCGGAGTCCCGCGAACAGCAGGCCCTGCGCCTGATGGCGTGGTCGTTCTTCGCCCTCGCGGCGTACGTCGGCTTCGAGTCGGCGCGGGCCCTGGTCACCGGCGCGGACCCCGACACGTCCCGGGTCGGGATCGCCCTGGCCACCGCCTCGCTGGTCGTGATGCCGCTGCTGTCGTGGGCGCAGCGGCGCACCGGCAGGCAGCTGGGCTCGAACGCGGTCGTGGCCGACTCCACGCAGACCCTGCTGTGCACCTACCTCTCCGCGGTGCTGCTGGTGGGTCTGGTGCTCAACGCGACCCTCGGCTGGTCGTGGGCCGACCCCCTCGCGGGCCTCGTCATCGCCGCGGTCGCCGTCCGGGAGGGCCTCGAGGCCTGGCGTGGCGAGGGCTGCTGCGGGCCGATCGGGTCGGGTGCCGACGACCGGTCCGCGGCGGAAGCCGGGGCAGCGGCCGACGGATGCTCGGGTGGGTGCTGCGGCGGGACCCCCGCCTGATGGGCGCCGGTCACGGCCACGCGTCCGGCGGGCCGAGTGCGTCGGGGCGGCACCGCTGGCGACTGGCGGCGGCGTTCGGGCTGATCGCGGCGTTCTTCGTCGTCGAGCTCGCCGCCGGCCTGTGGTCCGGCTCGCTGGCCCTGCTCTCCGACGCCGGGCACATGGCCGCGGACGTGGTGGCTCTCGGCGCCGCACTGGTGGCCACCCGGGTCGCGACCCGGCCGGACGCCTCGGGGCGGCGCACCTACGGCTCGTACCGCGCGGAGGTCTTCGCGTCCGGCTTGGCCGTGCTGCTGATGCTCGGCGTCGCCGCCTACGTCGTGGCGGAGGCCGTGGGCCGCATCGGCGAGCGGATCGAGGTCGAGGCGGGCCCCATGGTGGTCGTCGGCGGACTGGGGCTGGCAGCGAACGTGGTGGCGATGCTGCTGCTGCGTGGCGGCGCGCAGGAGAGCCTCAACGTCAAGGGCGCCTACCTCGAGGTGATGGCGGACACCGCCGGCTCGGTGGGCGTCGTCGTCGCCGGTGTGCTGGTGGCGACCACCGGCGAGGGCGCGTGGGACACCGGCGTCGCGGTCGCGGTGGGCCTCTTCGTCGCCGTACGGGCCGTCCTCCTGGGCCGCGAGGTGCTCGCCGTGCTCGGCCAGCACGCCCCGGCCGGTGTCGACCTCGAGCAGGTGACCGCGGACCTCTGCGGCATCGACGGCGTGGCCGACCTCCACGACCTCCACCTGTGGACGCTCACCTCGGGGATGAACGTGGCGACGGCGCACCTGGTCACCGACGGCACCCGCGCCGGTCAGGAGGTGCTGGGTGCGGCCCGGACGGTGCTGGCCCGCGACCACGGCGTCGAGCACGCCACGTTGCAGGTCGAGGCGTGCGCCGACCGCTCCTGCGACGAGCTGGACTGGTGACCCGCGGCGGTCTGACCGCGAGGGCTGCTACGGACGCTGGTGGCGGGTGACCTCGGCCTGGAGCTCGCTGGCGAACCGCTCGGCCGTCTCCAGCTGCGCCCGGATCGAGACCACCCGCGCGCGGGCCGCCTCGAGGTAACCGCGCAACCGCTCCACCAGGGCGTCCCGGTCCTCGCCGGAGGCCGCCTCCAGCGCGTCCGTGATGGCCAGCAGGTCCCTCATCTCCTCCAGGCTGAAGTCGAGCGGCTTCATCCTCGTGATGAGCGTGAACCGGGCCACGTCCTCTTCGGTGTACAGCCGGAAGCCACCGGCACTCCGCGCGGAGGGGGTGACCAGCTCCATCTCCTCGTAGTAGCGGATGGTGCGGAGGCTCAGGCCGGTGCGCTGGGCCACCTCGCCGATCTGCATGTGCTGACTGTTCATGGCTCCTGTTCCCGGCCGGTCGCCGACAGGCTATCGGCCCGTCCCGGCGCGTCCGGGCGCCGACGGAGGCCCACCGGCGCGCGGACCGGCCCGGCACCTGGGTACGGTCGGTCCTCATGAGTCGCCCGCACCCGGACCTTGCACCGCCCCCAGCCCTGCCCCGAGGGGCCCTGCGCGTCGTCGGGCTGGGAGGACTCGGGGAGATCGGTCGGAACATGACCGTCTTCGAGCACGAGGGGAAGCTGCTGATCGTCGACTGCGGCGTGCTCTTCCCCGAGGAGCACCAGCCCGGCGTCGACCTGATCCTTCCCGACTTCACCTCGATCCGGGACCGGCTCGACGACATCGTCGGGCTCGTCCTCACCCACGGCCACGAGGACCACGTCGGCGGGGTGCCGTACCTCCTCCGCGAGCGCGAGGACATCCCGGTGATCGGCTCCCGGTTGACCCTCGCGCTGGTCCGCGAGAAGTGCAAGGAGCACCGGCTCAAGCCCGTCCTGCGAGAGGTGTCCGAGGGCGACCGCACCGACCTCGCACCGTTCGAGTGCGAGTTCCTCGCCGTCAACCACTCGATCCCCGACGGTCTGGCCGTCGCCATCCGTACCGGCGCGGGACTGGTCCTGCACACCGGCGACTTCAAGATGGACCAGTTCCCGCTCGACCAGCGGATCACCGACCTCCGGGGGTTCGCGCGGCTGGGCGAGGAGGGGGTCGACCTCTTCCTCACCGACTCCACCAACGCCGAGGTCCCCGGCTTCACCATGTCCGAGCGGGACCTCGCCCCCGCGATCGAGCAGGTCTTCCGGACCGCCCCGCGACGCATCATCGTCTCGAGCTTCGCCAGCCACGTGCACCGGATCCAGCAGGTCCTCGATGCGGCGGCCGCCCACGGACGGAAGGTCGCCTTCGTGGGCCGGTCGATGGTGCGGAACATGGGCGTCGCCCAGGACCTGGGCTACCTCACCGTCCCGCCGAACCTGATCGTGCCGCTGGAGCAGCTGGAGAAGATGCGGCCGGACCGGGTGGTCCTCGTCTGCACCGGCTCCCAGGGCGAGCCGATGGCGGCGTTGTCGCGGATGGCGGGGCGCGAGCACCGCATCCGCGTGGCCGAGGGCGACACCATCCTGATGGCCAGCTCGGTCATCCCCGGCAACGAGAACGCGATCTCGGCCGTCATCAACGGCCTGACCCGGTGGGGCGCGAAGGTGGTCCACAAGGGCAACGCGCGCGTCCACGTCTCGGGGCACGCCAGCGCCGGCGAGCTCGCCTACTGCTACAACATCGTCCAGCCCAAGAACGTGATGCCGGTCCACGGCGAGTGGCGCCACCTCCGCGCCAACGCCGACATCGCCGTCGACACCGGCGTCGACCCCGAGCGCGTGGTCGTGGTCGACGACGGCGTCGTCGTCGACCTGGTCGACGGGCGCGCGAAGGTCGCGGGCAAGGTCCGTGCCGGGTACGTCTACGTGGACGCCCGCACGGTCGGCAGCGTCACCGACGCGCACCTCAAGGAGCGGCGCACCCTGGCCGAGGAGGGTGTCGTCACCGTCCTCGCCATCGTCGACGCCGACACCGGGCGGCTCGCGGACCGGCCGGACTTCCTGGTGCGCGGGTTCGCCCCCGACAAGGACCTCTTCGACAAGGCCGAGGCGGTCGTCGACAAGGCCCTCGCCACGGCCGCGGCCGAGGGCGTCGGGGACGTCCACCAGCTCGAGCAGCGCATCGCCCGCGACGTCGGCCGGTGGCTCGGCAAGGCGCTCGGCCGGAGCCCGCTGGTCATCCCGGTGGTCATCGACGCCTGAGCCGCGCGCCGACGGCCGCCAGGGCCACCATGACGCCGCGTTAGGGTCGTCGTGATGCCTATCGTCGACGAACGACCCCGCCGCACCTTCGCGGTGATCAGCCACCCGGATGCGGGAAAGTCCACCTTGACCGAGGCCCTCGCCCTGCACGCCGAGGCCCTCCACGAGGCCGGCGCCGTGCACGGCAAGGGCAACCGCAAGGCGACGGTCTCGGACTGGATGGAGATGGAGAAGGCCCGAGGGATCTCCATCACCTCCGCCGCCCTGCAGTTCGAGTACGACGGTCACGTGGTCAACCTCGTCGACACCCCCGGCCACGCGGACTTCTCGGAGGACACCTACCGGGTGCTCTCCGCCGTCGACTCGGCCGTCATGCTCGTCGACGCCGCGAAGGGGCTCGAGCCGCAGACCCTCAAGCTCTTCCAGGTCTGCGCCCACCGCGGGATCCCGGTGGTGACGGTGATCAACAAGTGGGACCGGCCCGGTCTCGACCCGTTCGAGCTGATGGACGGCATCGAGCAGCAGATCGGCCTGCGGCCGACCCCGCTGACCTGGCCCGTCGGCGTCGCCGGGGACTTCCACGGCGTCCTGGACCGCCGCACCGGGGAGCTGGTGAGCTACACCCGCACGGCCGGTGGTGCCACCAGGGCGCCGGAGGAGCGGATCCCCGCCGGGCGGGCCGCCGACGTGGTGGGTGAGCTCTGGGACGAGGCGTGCGAGGGCCACGAGCTGCTGAGCGCGGACGGCGCCGACCACGACCAGGCCGCCTACCTCGCCGGGAAGACCACGCCGGTCCTCTTCGCCTCCGCCCTGCTGAACTTCGGCGTGAGCCACATCCTGCGGGTCCTCATCGACCTCGCCCCCGGTCCGGGACCGGGCCAGGGGGTCGACGGCCGGAGCCGCGAGGTGGACGACGACTTCAGCGCCTTCGTCTTCAAGGTCCAGTCCGGCATGGACGCCGCGCACCGCGACCGGCTCGCCTACGCCCGGGTCTGCTCTGGCGTCTTCGAGCGCGGGATGGCGGTGACCCACGCGGCGACCGGCCGACCGTTCTCGACCAAGTACGCCCAGGTCGTCTTCGGGCGGGAGCGCTCCTCGGTCGAGCAGGCGTTCCCCGGGGACATCGTCGGCCTGGTGAACGCCAACGCCCTGCGCGTCGGCGACACCATCTACGCCGGGACGTCGATCGAGTACCCACCGATCGAGAGCTTCGCGCCCGAGCACTTCGCCACCGCGACGGTCGCGGACGCCGGCCGCTGGAAGCAGTTCCGCAAGGGCATCGACCAGCTCGACCAGGAGGGCGTCGTCCAGGTGCTCCGCTCCGAGCTGCGCGGTGAGCACGCCCCGGTCCTCGCCGCCGTGGGGCCGATGCAGTTCGAGGTGGTCGCGGCGCGGATGGAGAGCGAGTACCGCGCCCCCGTGCGCCTCGAGCCGCTCGGCTTCACCGTCGCCCGAGGGGTGGACCCCGACCAGGCCGACGAGGTGGCCGCACTGCGCGACGTCGAGGTGCTCGCCCGACGGGACGGCACGCGGCTCGCGCTCTTCCCCGACCGGTGGCGGGCCGAGGCGATCGAGCGGCTCCACCCCCACCTCCGGCTGGCGCAGCTGCCGGCGAGCGGCCGGTGAGCGAGATCACCGGCGTCCCCCTCGGCGCCGATTGCCGCGGAACCCTGACGTAACGGTAGAGTCGTCTCCGTCGGCCCGGCGCGTCACGCACCGCCGGTCACCGGGGCGCCACTGGGCCAGTGGCGCCACCGCAGCGGCGTACGGCCGCGCAGTGCTGGCCTCACCGCCGGCCTGACCGCCAGCCGCAGCGCCGCGCGCGCCAGCCGCCGCGAGACCGGCCGCCTGCAGACCCGCCCCGCACCATCCAGGAGAGATTCGTGACGCACGACGCCACCCCCGTCCACCCCCCGGTCGGCGGTCCCGAGCGTCCCCTGCCGCCGCCTCCCGAGGACCACACCGTGCGGGGCGCGCTGCGCCGGCCGGCCGTCCTGCGCCGCGAGGTCGTCGCCGGCCTGGTCGTGGCCCTGGCGCTCATCCCGGAGGCCATCTCCTTCTCGATCATCGCCGGAGTCGACCCCCGCCTGGGCCTCTTCGCGTCCTTCACGATGGCGGTCTCCATCGCCTTCCTCGGCGGCCGCCCGGCGATGATCTCCGCGGCCACCGGCGCGATCGCCCTCGTGATCGCGCCGGTCGCGCGCGAGTACGGCCTGGAGTACTTCATCGCCACCGTGATCCTGGCGGGCGTCTTCCAGGTCGTGCTGGGCCTCCTGGGCGTGGCCCGGCTGATGCGCTTCATCCCGCGCTCGGTGATGGTCGGCTTCGTCAACGCCCTGGCGATCCTGATCTTCCTCGCCCAGGTGCCGCACATGGTCGACGTGCCGTTCCTCGTCTACCCCATGATCGCCGTCGGCATCGTCGTCATGGTGCTGCTGCCGCGGGTCACCACCGCCGTACCCGGTCCGCTGGTCGCGATCGTCATCCTGACCGCAGCGGCGCTGCTGGCCGGCTGGAGCCTGCCCGACGTCGGCGACGAGGGCGAGCTGCCGGACACGCTCCCCAGCCTCTTCGTCCCCGACGTCCCGCTCACCCTCGAGACCTTCAACATCATCGCGCCCTACGCGCTGGCGATGGCGCTCGTCGGCCTCCTGGAGTCGCTGCTGACCGCGAAGCTGGTCGACGACATCACCGACACCCACTCCGGGAAGACCCGCGAGGCCTGGGGCCAGGGAGCGGCGAACGTGATCACCGGCTTCTTCGGCGGCATGGGTGGCTGCGCGATGATCGGCCAGACGATGATCAACGTGAAGGTCTCCGGCGCCCGCACGCGCATCTCGACCTTCTCCGCCGGCGTGCTGCTGCTCGTCCTCGTCGTCGGCTTCGGCGACCTCGTCGCCCGGATCCCGATGGCGGCCCTCGTCGCGGTGATGATCATGGTCGCCGTCGGCACCTTCGACTGGCACTCCGTCGCCCCGCGGACGTTGCGCCGGATGCCGAAGTCGGAGACCACGGTCATGCTCGCGACGGTGGCCTTCACCGTCGGCACCCACAACCTCGCCATCGGCGTCGTCGTCGGCGTGGTGGTCGCGATGACGCTCTTCGCGCGCCGCGTCGCCCACCTGGCCACCGTCGACCGCGAGCTGGTGGAGGGCGAGGACGGCACCTCGCACGCCCGCTACCGGGTCACCGGGGAGCTCTTCTTCGCCTCCAGCAACGACCTCTACACCCAGTTCGCGTACGCCGAGGACCCGGACCGCGTGGTCATCGACCTGAGCCAGTCACATGTCTGGGACGCCTCGACGGTCGCCGCCCTCGACGCCATCACCACCAAGTACCAGCGCAAGGGCAAGACGGTGGAGATCGAAGGCCTCAACGAGCACAGCTCGCAGATGCACGGCCGGCTCTCCGGTCGGCTCTCCGCGCACTGAGCGCCGACCCGAGGGCCCACCGGCGTGAGCCGATGACGACCGTCAGGGTGCGTCGACGACGAACGGCCACCACACCGACGGGCTGAAGCTCCCCGCCGCGTCCTCGGAGCGCACGTCGAGGGCATAACGGCCGTCGGCGAGCAGCACCCCGAGGCTCCACCCGGTGGTGGTGGCGCCGGCCTCCGTCAGGGTGGCCTCCCGGTAGGCGTAGTCGACGCCCCAGGAGCCGTCGGCCTGCAGCCACGGCGTCTCCGGGCGGTCCCGGTTGTAGACGGCCACCCGCACACCCCTGACCTGCCGGTCGTCCTGCGCGGTGCCGGCCGCGTCGACCTGGCTCGAGGCCACCACGGCGTGCTTGTCCGGGCTGGTGACCGCCGCCGTCGGTGCCACCGTGTCCGCCACCGCGTCCCGCACGACGAAGGGCCACCACACCGACGGGCCGACGTTGCCGGCGGCGTCCTGCGCGCGTACGTCGAGCGCGTAGCGGCCGTCGTCGAGCGGCACGCCGATGCTCCACCTGGCGGACCCGGGTCCCGAGCCGGTCCGCGCGAGAGTGGCCTCCCGGTAGCGGTGGTCGGCGCCCCACGAGCCGTCGGCCTGCAGCCACGGGGTGTCCGGCAGGTCCCGGTTGTAGACCGCGACCCGCACCGCGCGGACGTCGCGGTCGTCCTCCGCGGTGCCGACGGCCTCGACGTCGGTCGACCTGACGACCGAGTGCTTCTCGGGCCCCGTGACGGCTGCCGTGGGTGCGACCGTGTCGGCCGACACCGTCCGCACCACGAACGGCCTCCAGACCCCGTCGGACTGCCGGCGACCGGCGTCGACGGCCTTGACGTCCAGCGCGTAGGCGCCGTCGGGCAGGTCGAGGTCGAGCTGCCAGGAAGTGGACGCCGTGCCCGCCCGCCCGAGGGTGGCCGTCCGGTAGGCGTAGGTGGCTCCCCAGGTGCCGTCGCCCTGCAACCACCGGGCGGAGCTGTCGGCGCCGCGGTCGTAGACGGCCACCCGCACCTGGTCGACCGCCGCGTCGTCGGCCGCCGTACCGGTCACCTCGACCGCCGAGGAGGCCAGCTCCGCGTGGGCGGACGGGGAGGCCACGGCGACGGTCGGCGGAGCCGTGTCGTCGGCCGCGCCGACGGTGAACGGCTGCCACACCGGCGACTGGTCCTCGTTCCCCGCCTCGTCGAAGACCCGGGCGTCGACCGCGTAGCTGCCCTCCGGCAGCTCCACGTCGAGCGACCAGCCGGTGCTGCCCGTGCCGGGAGCGGCCAGCGTCGCCGTGCGGTAGGCGTACGCCGGTCCCCACGTCCCGTCGGGCTGCAGCCAGCGGTGGGTGGCGTCGTCCCGGTTGTTCACGGCCACCCGCACCTCGCCGACGGCGCGGTCGTCGGTGGCCTGCCCGGCGATGGTGAGGTCGCCCACGGGCACGCTGGCGCCGGCGGCCGGGGCCGTCACCGTCGTCTCGCCGGGCAGGTTGTCCGGCTCCTGGGGCGGGGCGACGGGGGCCACGACGTCGACGTCCACGTCGGCGCTGGCGGCACCGCTGCGCTCGTAGTACTCCACCCGCACGGTGTGCCGGCCGGGCTCGAGGGCCCGGGAGGTCCCCGTCCGGGTCGCGGCGGCGGTGTCGATCCAGGAGTCGACGACACGGCGCCCGTCGACGTAGGCCCGGACCCCGTCGTCGGTGGTGGCGCTCACCCGGATCGAGCCGGGCTCCGTCGTCGTGACCGTGCGCGTCCAGGCCGCGGAGAAGCCGTCCGCCGGCACCTCCGCACCTGGCGGCGCGAAGATGCCCCAGGTGTAGGACACCTCGGCCTCGCAGCGGACGGTGCTCGGCGCGCCCTCGAGGGCGGTGCCGGCCCAGTACTCCGCCTTCCACGGGGTGCTGCCCGAGCAGGTCACCGGCGCCGGCGCCGTCGGTGCGGCGGCCGCACCGGCGACGTGCCGGGACCACAGCCCCCCGACGTTGCGCCAGTCGACGCGGGAGCCGTCGTCGACGAGGGTGCGGCTGCTGTAGTCCACCCGGCCGCCCGGCGCGTGGAACCGGTAGAGCCGGCCGTCCTCCCATGCCGCGTAGAGCCAGTCGCCGATCTGGTCCAGGGCCCGCGCCCCGGCGAACGAGCGGCTCGACGCGACGTACTCCGAGGCCTCGACGATGCCGCTCTCCAGGGAGTAGCCACGCTGGTACAGCTTCGGGTCGCCGCTCTTGACGTAGTAGATCCGGCCCTGGTGGTACGTCGCCACGGTGGTCTCCGCGACGCCGTACGGCTGGTCGTCGGGGGTCCGGGCGTGGTCGTGGTCGACGTACCCCACGGTCTCGGAGAGGTTCACCGGCTCACCGATCCCCGTGCCGGTGAACGGCCGGCTCCAGAAGTTCCCGCCCGAGCCGAAGTAGTGCAGCCGGCCGGCCTGGACGAAGCCGTCCCGGAGATCACTCCACCCGGTCGGGGCCTGCGTGACCCCCGACGGGGTCCCGAGCCGCGCACCGTCGAACGGTGCGGCCATCAGCCGGTCGCCGACGGTGTAGTAGAGGGTGACCGGCAGCTCGACGTCGACCGGCTGCGGGTTGGGCGTCCCACCGGCGACCGGGAGCGCAGCCAAGCGCTGGCGGACCTCCCCGCCCCACAGGTCGGTGTCGCTGCCGACGAGGAGGTACTCGTCGGTGGGGTGGATGGCCTCCGCGCCCCGGCCGCGGTCCCGGCCCGGGTTCCAGCTGAGCGGCACGCCCGTCAGCGGGTCGAGCGCGGCGATGCCCGGCCGCGCGACCGAGCCGGGACCGTCGTTGTCGCCGCTCGGCGAGGGCCACGGGTTGTTCATCCAGCGCTGGTGCCCGCCGACGTACACCGCGGCGTCGGTGACGGCGGTCGCCCACAACGTGTCGCCGCCGGTCTGGGCGCGCCAGGTCCAGGGGACGTTCTCGCCCTGGGTCTTCGGTGGGAGCTCCCACCGGGTCGCGGTGTCGCACATGTTGTCGTAGGCGATGTAGGCGCCGGTCGTGCTGACCACGAAGTAGCTGCTGTCCGGGTCGAAGGCGAGTCCGTGGATGTAGGTGTCGTCGGTGACCGAGGAGCAGTCGGAGGCGTAGGCGTCGGTGGCCCAGTTCGCGACCGACGGCCGCCCCTCGAGCGAGATGAGGGCGAGCTGGTTGCGGGCCTCGGCGCCGATCCGCTGGAAGCTGCCCGACACGACGAGCCAGCGGCCGTCCGGAGAGGCCTCGAGCTCCTGCACGTGGCTGGCGTACTCGTCGCGCGACTCGGTGGCCGGGAGGTTGAAGTCCGTCTGGGTGCGGCCCGTCTCGGGGTCGAGGGAGGCCAGGCGCTGGACCGGCTGGCCGTTGACCCGGCCGAACTTGCCGCCGATGACCAGGCGGTCGCCGACCAGCGCCATGTCCTGGACCCTGCCGTTGAGCGTCGCCGTGAACGACGGCATCACCGACCCGTCGAGCCGCAGGCGCGCGACCCGCTGCCGGGGCTCGCCGTTGACGGAGGTGAACCAGCCCGCCACGTAGAGCGACTGCCCGTCCGGCGCGAACTGCACCGCCTCGACTCCCGGCTGGTCCGGCACGAGCCCGGTGGTCACCGGGGTCGGGCCGAGCAGCCGAGGGTCGAACGACTGCACGATGCGGCCGGTGTCGGAGTCGTAGAGGAACAGCCACTGGCGGGCCTGGTCGGGCGAGCCCGGGGTGCCCTCGCGGACCTGCGTGAAGCTGCCGCCGACCGCCACGAGCGGGCCGTGGGTGTCGATCGCGTAGACCCGCCCGTTCATCACCCTCGGGTGGCTCTGGTCCGGCTGCGGGCTCACGACGACCGCCTGGTCGGCGTACGCCGGAACGACGGCGACGCCGACCCCGGTCAGCGCGCCGACGGTGATCGCCAGCGCACCGGCCAGCGTCCGGGCCATGCCTCGTGCCCGTCCCCTGCCGTCCCGCATGTGCTCGGTCATCGCTCATCCCCCCATGGATGTCGCCGCCCGCGCCGCGACGGGCGGATCACGTCGACCTGAGCGAGGGCGTTGCCTGGGTCCCTACCCAAGGCCCCACCCGGCGAGCCGATGGTCTAGCCCACTTTGTCCGGACCAGTCGGGTCCGCGCAAGGGTGCGCCGGTCCGCGGGGACCGTCAGCTGCGGTAGACGACGACCTCGTCGCCCAGGCGCACCCGGTCGAAGAGGGCAGCGACGGCCGCGCGGTTCCGGACGTTGACGCAGCCGTGCGAGGCCCCGGCGTAGCCGTTCGCCGCGAAGTCCGGCGAGTAGTGCACGGCCTGCCCACCGGAGAAGAACACGGCGAAGGGCATCGGCGACCCGTACAGCGACGACACGTGGTCGCGGCTCTTGCGGTAGACCTCGAAGGAGCCCTCCCGCGTGGGCGTGGACGGCCCGCCGAACCGCGCGGCGACGGTGACCTTCACGACCCCGTCGACCACCCAGCGCAGGCTCCGCGTCGTCTTGTCGACGCAGAGCACCCGGCCGGCCGTGCAGCGGTCGTCGAGGTTCTCCGCGGACGGGCGCACCCGACCGTTGGCGAGCTCCGCCTTCGTGGGCGCCGACGTCATCTGCTTGAGCAGCCGCCACGTCCGGCGGTCGACGACCCCGGTGACGGCCACGCCGCGCTTGGCCTGGAAACCACGGACCGCCGCGCGCGTCCGATCGCCGAAGTAGCCGGTCACGTCGCCGGCGAACCAGCCGATCTGGCGCAGGCGCGCCTGGATCACCCGGACCCTGCGGCTCTGGTCGCCGTGCTCCGCGACGACGTCCGTGGCCGCCCTCGTCGCCACCGCGGACGCGGCGGACGCCTCGGGCGGCGGGCTCCCGCCCGTCGCGGCCGGGGCCGGTCCGGCGCCCAGGACGCCGAGCACACCGAGGACACCGGCGGCACACGTCGATGCCACGAACCGACTCACCCACTGCATGAGGTCTCCCTCCACGTTCCACGAGGTGGGACGCCACTGCGGCATCCACGTCTACGAGACGCTCGAGGAGCCCCGGAGGTTGCGCCCGGTCCCGCCTGCGCCGAGACGTCGGTGTGACCGCTCACCCACCCGAGGGGTGGCCGAGGCCGTCCGCGCAGTGGCGCACCGCAGCGCTGCCCGCGGGAGCCGACGCAGCGAGCACGTGCGCGAGGTGGTGCCAATCGTCGACGACGTGCTGCGCCGCCAACCCTCGTCGTCCCTGCGTCGCGACCTCCCGGGCGAGCAGCTCGGACAGGATGGAGTGGTCGCCGCAGAGCAGCGCGGCTGCCGCGTGTCGCATCACCGACTGCAGGTCGCGCACCGACTGCTCGGGCTGGACGGCGGGCAGCGACCGGGCCGCCGCGTCGGCGGCGCGGTGACGCCTCAGAGCCGCCTCGGCGAGCTCTCGGGGCGCCCGGCCGAGCAGGGCCACCTCCGGGTCGGGGACACCGGCGTCCCGGAACGTCCCGCGCCCCGCGAGCTCCGCCACCGCCTGGGCCAGGTCCCGGGGGTCGTCGACCTTCGCGTCGGCACCGAGGGCGACGGCGCGTGCGTCGGTCGGCCCCCAGGCGGCGCCGCCGGCGACGACCGGGACACCCGCACGGTGCGCGGCGTCGATGCTGAGCGCGGCTCCGACGAGGTTGGCGGGCAGGGTGGTCGACAGTGCGAGTGCCGCGGGCCGCTCGGAGGCGAGGTAGCGGTACAGGTACGAGACGGGGACGCTCGGGCCGAGCATGCGCACGCGCAGTCCGCTCGCGCGGGCCACCTCGGCGGCGAGCCGCGCGGGCATGGTGTGCCACTCGTCCTCGGTGCACGCGAAGACCACCCAGGGACCGCCCGTGTCGCTCCGCATGCTGGTGGCGACGACCAGGAGCGCCTGCTCGGCCGCCGCGGTGGCGGCACGCTCCTCGGCGATCGTCAGGTGGCCGAGCTCCCAGCGCCGGCCCACCTCGCGCTGCGCGCGACCGATGAGGTCCGTCAGCAGGCGGGCGGGTGGGACGCCCCGTGACAGGACCGTCTGCACCGCCCCGACGGCCGCGGCCGCGTCGGCGCGGAGGAGCGCGTCGAGGTAGGGAGCGAAGGCGGCCTCAGGCACCGCAGGACTCCTCCGGGCCCGACCGCGCAGGCTCCGCGGGCGCCGGCTCGACGCGTCCCTTGCCCTGCCGCTTGGCTCGGTAGAGGGCCCGGTCGGCCGCCACGACGGCCTCTGCCCCGCCGGCCTCGTCCACCTCGGCGACACCGATCGACACCGCGGTGCCGTTCTCCCGGCGGCCCCAGCTCTGCCGGAGCTCCTCCATCCGCTGGACGGCGACGGCCAACGGTGTGGACGGGAGCAGGATCAGGAACTCGTCACCGCCGTAGCGTCCGACGAAGTCGGCGTCCCGTGTCCCTGTCGTCAGCGCCTCGCCGAACTCGCGCAAGGCACGGTCGCCGGCCGGGTGGCCGGCGCGGTCGTTCAACGACTTGAGGTCGTCGAGGTCGAGCAGGCAGACGGCGTCGCCCGGCCGGGCGAGGCCGAGGGCGGGGCCGATCTCGGTACGACTGGCGACCCTCGTCAGCGGGTCGATGCTGGCTCGTCGAGCCTCGAGGAGGAGGACGTCGCTCCTCCTGGCCGACCAGCCGGCGTCCTCGAGCAGGAGCGCCACGTGTCCCTGCAGCCGCCGCCGGTCCGACCGGGACGACCGGGGCACGACGACGAGCGGTTCGCCGATGCCCAGCGAGACGTCGGCCAGGATCGCGTCGGGGTGCGCGTCGCCCGCGGGCACGAGCCGGCCACCGAGCCGGGTGACCGCCGCCTGGAGGATCCGCGCGGCCTCGACACGGCTCGGGGCGCGCAGGAGCGCCCGCAGGGCGAAGATCACCACGTCCTCGTCCGTGTCGACCTCACCTGCGAATCGGCCGTTCACGGCCGCTGCTTGATCCACCACACCCTCGCTCTCCCCCGAAATACCTCTATCGGCACGGCGGCGACCCGAACTTGAGGGGTGCCGCGGCGGGGCCGGGCAACGTCTCGCTCCCGGCTGATGACCTCTGGCCCTCGGAGCGCCGCGGCTGGTCCACTGGTCGCATGCAGATCGAGCGGATCGTCCCCGACCTGACCGTGACCGACCTCGCCGCGGCGGTCCGTCAGCACACCGCCGTCCTGGGGCTCGAGGTGGTGATGGACCACGGCTGGATCGTCACCCTCAGCGACGAGGCCGGCCACCAGCTGAGCCTGATGACCCAGGACGCGACGGCCCCGGTCAATCCGGACGTGTCGGTGTTCGTCGACGACGTGCAGGCGGCGCACGATGCCGCGCACTCAGCCGGGGTCGAGATCGTGCACCCGCTCACCACCGAGGTGTGGGGCGTTCGGCGGTTCTTCTACCGCGACGCCGCGGGGCGCGTCGTCAACGTCGGGTCCCACGCCTGACGGGGCCCAGGCGTCAGACGTTGAAGCGGAACTCCACGACGTCGCCGTCGGACATGACGTAGTCCTTGCCCTCCATGCGGACCTTGCCGGCCTCCTTGGCCTTCTGCATGGAGCCCGCCTCCATCAGGTCGTCGAAGGAGACGATCTCGGCCTTGATGAAGCCGCGCTGGAAGTCGGTGTGGATGACGCCGGCCGCCTCGGGGGCGGTGGCGCCCTTCTTGATCGTCCAGGCCCGCGTCTCCTTGGGACCGGCGGTCAGGTAGGTCTGCAGGCCGAGCGTGTCGAAGCCGACCCGGGCGAGCACGTCGAGGCCGGGCTCCTCGACGCCCATCTCGGCGAGCATGGCGCGGGCCTCGTCATCGTCGCCGAGCTCGACGAGCTCGGACTCGAACTTCGCGTCGAGGAAGATCGCCTCGGCCGGCGCGACCAGGGCCCGCATCCGGTCCTTGAGCTCCTCGTCGGCCAGCTCCTCGGCGTCGCAGTTGAAGACGTAGATGAACGGCTTGGCCGTCAGCAGCGACAGCTCCCGGATCAGCTCGCGGTCCACCGAGGTCGCGATGATCGGCGTACCTGCCTCCAGGTGGCCGAGCGCCTCCTTGGCCGCGGCGAGGTTGGCGGCGAGCTCCTTCTTGCCGCGCGCCTCCTTCTCCAGCCGCGGGATCGCCTTCTCCACCGTCTGCAGGTCGGCGAGGATCAGCTCGGTCTGGATGGTGGAGATGTCGTTGCCGGGGTTGACCTCGCCGTCCACGTGCGTGACGTCCTCGTCGCGGAAGACGCGGGTCACCTGGCAGATCGCGGCCGACTCGCGGATGTGGGAGAGGAACTTGTTGCCCAGCCCCTCACCCTCCGAGGCGCCGCGGACGATGCCCGCGATGTCGACGAACTCCACCGTCGCCGGCAGCACCTTCGCGCTCCCGAACACCTCGGCCAGCCGCGGCAGCCGGTCGTCGGGGACGCCGACGACGCCGACGTTCGGCTCGATGGTGGCGAACGGGTAGTTCGCCGCGAGGACGTCGTTCTTGGTCAGCGCGTTGAAGAGCGTCGACTTGCCCGCGTTCGGGAGGCCGACGATGCCGATGGTGAGAGCCACGGGCGGCGAGTCTACGGAGGTGGAGCGGGGGTGGCAGCATCGCGGCGTGGACGTCGAACGGATCCGGTCAGCCTTCCCCGCGCTCGAGCTCGGCGAGGTCCGCCTCGACGGGCCGGGCGGCTCACAGGTGCCGCGCCCGGTCGCCGAGGCGGTCGCCGCCACGATGACGGCCGGGCTGGCCAACCGCGGAGCGCTCACCCCCGGCGAGGGGCGCACCGAGCAGGTCGTGGCTGCGGCCCGGTCGGCGGCCGGCGACCTGCTGGGCTCCGACCCGCGGGGCGTGGTGTTCGGCCGCTCGATGACCCAGCTGACCTTCGACCTGGCGCGCACGCTCTCCCGCAGCTGGGGCCCCGGCGACGAGGTCGTCGTGACCCGCCTCGACCACGACGCCAACATCCGGCCGTGGGTCCTCGCCGCCGAGCGCGCCAGCGCGACGGTCCGCTGGCTCGGCTTCGACCCGGTGACCGCCGAGCTCGGCGACGTCGCTCCCCTGCTGACCGAGCGCACCCGCCTGGTCGCGGTCACGGCCGCGTCCAACCTCTTCGGCACCCGCCCCGACGTACGGCGGGTGGCCGACGCCGCCCACGAGGTCGGCGCGGTGGTCCACGTCGACGCGGTGCACCTGGCGCCGCACGCCCTCGTCGACCGGGCGGAGCTGGGTGCCGACGTGGTGGCGTGCTCGCCGTACAAGTTCTTCGGCCCCCACCTGGGCGTGCAGGCGGCCGACCCGGACTTCCTCGAGGGCCTGCGTCCCGACAAGCTGGTGCCCTCCACCGACGCCGTGCCCGAGCGGTTCGAGCTCGGCACGCTCCCCTACGAGCTGCTCGCCGGCACGACCGCCGCGATCGACTTCCTCGCCGCCCTCGAGCCGGGCGAGGGCGATCGCCGTGCCCGGCTCGGTGCGTCCATGGCCGGGCTCGAGGCCCACGAGGCGTCGCTGGTGGACCGCCTGCTCGACGGCCTCGCCGGGATCGACGGCGTCACCGTGCACGGGCGCCCGGTCCGGCGGACCCCGACGGTGCTCCTCACCGTGGCCGGCCACGCGCCGGCCGACGTGAGCCGCCACCTCGCCGGCGCGGGGGTGCATGCGCCCGCGGGCCACTTCTACGCGATCGAGGCCTCCCGGCACGCCGGCCTCGGCGAGACCGGCGGCGTCCGCGCCGGGCTCGCGGCGTACACCACCGAGGACGACGTCGACCGCCTGCTCGCCGCCGTCGCCTCGCTGACGTCCTCCTGACCGGCGCACCTAGGCTGGGGGCGTGCGCCTCGCGACCTGGAACGTCAACTCGCTCCGCTCCCGCATCGGTCGCGTCGAGGCCTTCCTCGAGCGCCACGACGTCGACGTGCTCGCGCTGCAGGAGACCAAGGCCCGCGAGGACCAGCTGCCGCTGATGGGGCTGCAGTCGATGGGTTACGAGGTCGCCCACGCCGGCACGAACCAGTGGAACGGCGTCGCCGTCGTCAGCCGGGTCGGGCTCGAGGACGTCGAGGTCGGCTTCCCCGACATGCCCGGGTGGGGCGACCCGGCGGCTGCCCCACCCGTGATGGAGTCCCGGGCGATCGGGGCGACCTGCGGCGGGGTGCGGGTGTGGTCGCTCTACGTGCCCAACGGGCGGAAGGTCGACGACCCGCACTACGTCTACAAGCTCGACTGGCTCGCCCGGCTGCGGGCGGCGGCGGGCGCGTGGTGCGACGTACCGACCGCGCTGGTCGGCGACTGGAACATCGCGCCGACCGACGAGGACGTCTTCGACATCGCCCAGTTCGCGAAGTCCACCCACGTCACGCCGCCGGAGCGTGCCGCCTTCCAGGGCTTCCTCGACGACGGGTACGTCGACGTCGTGCGGCCGCACGTGCCGGGTGCCGACGGCTACACCTACTGGGACTACTACCGCCAGCGGTTCGAGCGGAACCGCGGCATGCGGATCGACTTCGTGCTCGGCTCGCCGCCCCTCGCTGCCCGGGTCACCTCCGCCTTCGTCGACCGCGACGAGCGGGCCGGCCAGGGCGCCTCGGACCACGCGCCCGTCGTGGTCGACCTGGCTTGAACGGCCGCGGGTCAGCGCGACAGCGGGGACGCCTTGCGGACCGCGCGCTTCGAGCTCTTCACGCCCGACTTGGCGGCCCCGGTGATCCCCTGGCTCAGCAGCGTCAGCCCGGCCCCGACGAGCCACACGTCCTTGGCCACGGCCGTGCCCTCCTGGCTGGGCCGGATGCCGTCGTCCTGGGTCATGGAGGGGGTCTTGAGGTACATGCCCATCAGGCCCGCTCCGAAGCCGGTGAGCGCCGCACCGGCGACCGTCGCCGACACCTTGGGGGTCAGCAGCGCGGCGCCGACGGCGATCTCGCTGTAAGCCAGCAGCTTGGCGAACGTCGCCGGCTCCATGTCCTTGAAGGCGGCCGGGTACGTGCCGGCCGCGGCTCCGTGGAGGAACTGCGCGGTCCCCTCGTCGGCGCCGAGCTTGCTGACGCCGGAGTTGAGGATGAAGGCTCCGGTGGCGACGCGGAGCGGGACGTGGGTCAGGTTCATGGTCACTCCTCGGTCGGGGCAGGTCCTCGGTCAGGTACCCCGCTCCTCCGGTTGCAGCGGCCTGTCGCGACGGCTGGTCAGAGGAGGTCGAAAGCATCTCCGCCGCACGCGCCGCCCCCCGCCGTCGACCGGCGAGGGGACCGCGGACGACTCCGGCTCGACAAGGAGCGCGTCGGCCAGCAGGTGCGGGTCGCAGGCCTTGGCGTACAAGAGGCGGCGGCCGCCGGCCCCGTAGCGCTCGAGCCGGTGCCGCACCTGGACGTCGTGCTCACGGTCTCGGCCTCGATGTGCCGGTTTCACCACGCCACGCGAGAGGCCGCATCCGTGCTCTTCCTGTGCCCGAGTGCGGTCGAGTACCCCTGCGTCACGTCACACCCAGCTCGACATCGGCTGCCGGCAGAAGCTGCGTCAGGTGCTCAGGAGCGCCCGGGCCGGCAGGCGGTGTGCCAGGTCAGCCGGGGTGGTCCTGCCGCTCGTCGACGAGCCGGTCCTTGCTCCGGACGAGCCTGAGCAGCGTGATCAGGCCGAGCCCGCCCACCATGTTGCCGACCAGGGCGAGGGCGAGGAACCGGCCCCACTCGTCATAGCCGAAGGGCGCGTCCCCGGTGTGCAGCGCGCCGAAGATCAGCAGCGAGTCGAGGATCGAGTGGAACATCTCGGTCCCCGCGAGGAGGAAGCCTGCGGCGACCGCCGCGACGATCTTGGCCATCATGTCGTCGGTCCCGTGCTGCATCCGGGTCAGCAGGGTGATGACGGCCCCGGCCAGCACGGCGAGGGAGAGGGTGTCGAGGCCGACCGGTGCCGTGGCGAAGTGGGCGGCGGACTCCACCAGCTGCCCGTGCAGGCCGGGGTAGCCCCACACCACCAGCCACATGACCAGCCACCCGCCGGCGAGGTTCGCCAGCAGGGTGCCGGACCAGAGCTTCAACAGGTGACGCAGCTTCGCGCGCTTGGCGGCGACGGTCACGACCGGGACGAGGAAGCCCTCGGTGAACAGCTCCGAGCGCCCGAGGAGGAGGGCGATGAAGCCGATCGAGAAGGCCAGCCCACCCAGCAGCTGGCTGCCCGTCTCGTCCACGACGACCAGCATCGCCAGCACCCCGACCGCGACCTCGGTGCCGCCCACGAACCCCGTGACCAGGACCTCGCGCCAGGGCCTGCTCAGCCGCTGCGTGCCTTCCTCCACCTGGCGGGTGAACGACCGGTCGAGTGCGTCCTCCAGCGGCCCGTCGGTCTCCCCGATGGCGCGACGGTCATCGCTCGCCTGGTCGACGTCGTTGTCCATGCGTAGCACCTCTCGCGGGTCGGCTGGGCTCACGAACAGGTGCCCCCTTCGAGGCCGCCGCAACGGCGACCGGACGGGTCCAGGAACGGCTCGGCGTCGCCACCGGGCGCGTCTGACCGCGGACCGTCGGTGGTCACCGCCACGCTGGTGGTCATGGAGACCTCGACCCTCGTGACCGTGCTGGTGGTGCTCGTCGTCGGCCTCGCCCTGGGCGCCGCCGCGGGCGCCGCGATGGGCGTCCTGTGGGCACGGTCGCGGCCGGCGGTCGTCGAGGGGGCCTTGGAGTCCGCCGAGGTGATGCAGGGGCTCGACCGGCTCAGCGACCAGCTGCGCCACCTCGACCTGCAGCGCGAGGGCTGGACCGGTCGGCTGCACCAGCAGGTCGACGACCTGCGCCGCGAGACGCAGTCGCTGGCGACCGCGCTGCGCAAGCCGCAGGTGCGCGGCCGCTGGGGCGAGCTGCACCTGCGGCGGGCCGTGGAGCTCGCCGGCCTGGTCGACCGGTGCGACTTCGCCGAGCAGGTGCGTCTGGACGACGGGGCCCTCCGGCCCGACCTCGTCGTCAACCTGGTCGGGGGGCGCCAGGTGGTCGTGGACGCGAAGGTGCCGCTCGACGCCTACCTCGACGCGACGTCCTGCGAGGACGGCGCCGAGCGCCAGCACCACCTGGTGCGGCACGCCCGCCAGCTGCGGTCCCACGTCGACCAGCTCGGCTCGAAGTCCTACTGGCGCTCCCTGCCGGAGTCGCCGGAGTTCGTCGTCCTCTTCGTGCCCGCCGAGTCGTTCCTCGCCGCCGCGCTGGAGACCGACGCCGGCCTGCTCGAGCACGCCGCCACCCGCCAGGTCGTCCTGGCGTCCCCGACCACGCTCATCGCGCTGCTGCGCACGGTGGCCCACGGATGGACCCACGAGGCCCTGGCCGACCAGGCGCGCGAGATCCATCGGTTGGGCCGCGACCTGCACGGGCGGCTCGGCACCCTCGGCGGCCACCTCGACTCGGTGGGCCGTTCGCTGAACGCCGCCGTCGGCCACTACAACTCCGCCGTCGGGTCGCTGGAGTCCCGGGTGCTGGTGGCCGCGCGTCGGTTCCAGGACCTTGCCGTGACCGACGAGGAGCTGCCCAGCCCACGAGCGGTCGAGCTGCGAGCGGTGGACCGGCGTGCCGCCCCGGAGGACGCCGACCGCGGCCCTACGGTGGCATGAGGGCGTCGACCGCGCGAGGAGGTGTCGTGGAGCGACCACGGACGCTGTGGGAAGCCGGGCGCGAGCCCGCCTTCCAGGTCGTCGCTCTCGGCATGGCCGTCGCGCTCAGCGCCGTCGTCGTCGACGTCTGGCTCTTCGACGACGTGGGGCTCCTCTTCGACCTCTGCTTCGTGGCCCTCTGCGTGACGCTCGCGCTGCGGGTGCGGCCGCGTGACTTCTTCGCCGTGGGCGTGCTGCCGCCCCTGCTGATGGTCGTCGTCTTCACGATGCTCGGCAGCACCCACCCCGCCACGATCGCGCGCCCGGAGGACGGTGCGGTCCAGGCGGTCGTCTCAGGGCTGTCGGGCCACAGCGTCGCCCTGGTCGTGGGCTACCTGCTCTGCCTGACCTGCCTCTTCGTGCGCCAGCGAGCCGTGCTGGCCGGGCCCGGAGCGGACCCTGGGGAGCCCCGCAGCGACGCGCCGGTCTACCGCACGGACTAGAGCTCGAACCGGTCCGGATCGCCCGCGCCGCGGCGTACCACCTCGGGGACGCCCTCGGACCAGTCGACGACGGTGGTGGGCTCGGCAGGGGTCTCGCCGCACTCGACGACGACGTCGACCTCGTGGTCGAGCTCCTCCTTGATCTCCCAGCCCATGGTCCGGGCCTCGGTCTCGCCCGGCAGGATCAGCGTGCTGCTCAGCAGCGGCTCGCCGACCTGCTCGAGCAGCGCCTGGACGAAGACGTGGTCGGGGATGCGGACGCCGACGGTCTTCTTCTTCGGGTGCAGCAGGCGGCGGGGCACCTCCGGCATGGCCGGGAGGATGAACGTGTACGGCCCCGGCGTCGCCGACCGGATCGCCCGGAACGCCGAGTTGTCGACGTGCACCAGCTGGCCGAGCTGGGAGAAGTCCCGGCAGACCAGCGTGAAGTGGTGCCGGTCGTCGAGCCCCCGGATGCGCAGGATCCGGTCGCGTCCGTCGCGGTTGCCGACCCGGCAGCCCAGCGCGTAGCCGGAGTCGGTGGGGTAGGCGATCAGCGCGTCGTCGTTCAGGGCGTCGACGACCTGCTGCAGCATCCGCGGCTGCGGGTTGTCGGGGTGGACGTCGACGAAACGGGCCACGGCGCTGCTCAGACCGATCCGGCGGAGGGTGCCCGACCCGAGGCCGCGGCGGCCTTCAGGTCGCGCCGCAGCTCCTTGGGAAGCGCGAAGATCAGGCTCTCCTCGGCGGAGTGGACCGCCTTGGCGTCGGGGTAGCCGCGCTCGGCGAGGTAGGCCAGCACGCCCTGCACCAGCTCCTCGGGGACGCTCGCACCGGAGGTGACGCTCACGGTCCGGACGCCCTCGAGCCACGCCTCGTCGATCTCGGAGGCGTCGTCGACGCGGTAGGACGCCTTGGCGCCGGCCTCGAGGGCGACCTCGACCAGCCGCACCGAGTTCGAGGAGTTGCCGGAGCCGACGACGATCAGGAGGTCGGAGCCCTGGGCGATCTCCTTGACCGCGAGCTGGCGGTTCTGGGTGGCGTAGCAGATGTCGTCGCTCGGCGGGTCGAGCAGCTTGGGGAACCGCTCCCGGATCGCGGCGACGGTCTCGAGGGTCTCGTCGACGCTGAGCGTGGTCTGCGAGAGCCAGGCGACGCGCTCGGGGTCGCGCACGACGATGCCCGCGACGTCCTCGGGGCCCTGGACCAGCTGGATGTGCTCGGGCGCCTCGCCCGCAGTCCCCTCGACCTCCTCGTGGCCCTCGTGGCCGATCAGCAGGATGTCGTAGTCGTCGGCGGCGAACCGCTTCGCCTCGTGGTGCACCTTCGTGACCAGCGGGCAGGTGGCGTCGATCGTCTTCAGCTCCCGCTCGGCGGCCTGCCGGTGCACCTCGGGGCTGACGCCGTGGGCGGAGAAGACCACCGTCCGGCCCGGCGGCACCTCGTCGAGCTCCTCGACGAACACCGCGCCGCGGGACTCCAGGTCGGAGACCACGTGCTTGTTGTGGACGATTTGCTTGCGCACGTAGACCGGGGCGCCGTACAGGTCGAGGGCCTGCTCCACGGTGACGACCGCTCGGTCGACACCGGCGCAGTAGCCCCGGGGAGCCGCGAGGAGGACGGCCTTGTCGGCCTCCTCCGGCGACAGGACGGGGGGCATGCCCATGTCGGTGCTCATGCGCTCCAGTCTAGGTGTGTCGGGGGCATCCCCTAATCTCGCGGCCATGGCCCTGGAGACCTCCCCGGCGGCACCGGCGCCGGTGCGGCAGATCGCCAACGCGATCTCCGGCTGGGTCGACCGCTTGGGCGCGGTGTGGGTCGAGGGGCAGGTCGCCCAGGTCAACCGACGGCCCGGGATGGCGACGGTCTTCATGACGCTGCGGGACCCGGTGGCCGACATCTCCGTGACGGTGACCTGCGCGCGCACGCTCTTCGACTCCCTCGCCACCCCGCTGGTGGAGGGCGCGTCGATCATCGTCCACGCCAAGCCGTCCTACTACGCCAACCGCGGCACCCTCTCGCTGCAGGCGCGCGAGATCCGGATGGTCGGGCTCGGCGAGCTGCTGGCGCGGCTCGAGCGGCGGCGGCAGCTGCTGGCCGCCGAGGGCCTCTTCGCGCTGGAGCTCAAGCGGCGCCTGCCGTTCCTCCCCACCTGCGTCGGCCTGGTCACCGCGCCCGGCAGCGCCGCGGAGCGCGACGTGCTGGAGAACGCGCGCCGGCGCTGGCCGGCCGTCCGGTTCGAGGTGGCGTACGCCGCGATGCAGGGCCCGCGCTCGTGCGCGGAGGTGATGGAGGCGCTCGACCGGCTCGACCGTGACCCCGACGTCGACGTGGTCGTCATCGCCCGCGGCGGCGGCTCGGTCGAGGACCTGCTCCCCTTCTCCGACGAGGCGCTCGTCCGGGCCGTCGCGCGCGCCCGCACGCCGGTCGTCTCCGCGATCGGCCACGAGCCCGACCAGCCCCTGCTCGACCTGGTCGCCGACGTCCGGGCCTCCACCCCGACCGACGCCGCGAAGATCGTGGTGCCCGACGTGGCCGAGGAGCTGCGCCGGGTCGAGACCGCGCGCGACCGGCTCCGCGACGTGCTGGCCGGCTGGCTGGCCCGGGAGCAGGCCGGCCTCGACGCGCTCCGGTCGCGGCCCGCGCTGGCGGACCCGCGCTCCCTGGTCGACGCGCGGACCGAGGAGGTGCTCGCGCTGCGGGCCCGCGCCCGCCGTACCCTCGGGCACTGCCTGGACCGGGCCGCCGACGAGATCGGCCACCAGCGCGCGCGGGCCCGGGCGCTGTCGCCGCTGGCGACGCTCGAGCGCGGGTACGCCGTGCTCCAGGACGCCGACGGCCACGTGGTCACCTCCGTCACGGGCGTCGCGTCGGGGGCCGCGGTCAGCGTGCGGGTCGCCGACGGCCGGCTGCACGCCACCACCACGTCGGTCGAGGCCGACCCCCTCCCGAGGAGCGAAGGAAGCGATGACTGAGACCGAGGACCCGGGACAGGAGCTGTCCTACGAGGCGGCCCGCGAGGAGCTGGTCGAGGTCGTGCGGCGCCTGGAGGCCGGCGGCACGACCCTGGAGGAGTCGCTCGCCCTGTGGGAGCGCGGCGAGCACCTCGCCGCGGCCTGCCAACGGTGGCTCGACGGCGCACGGGAGCGGCTCGACAAGGTGCTCGAGGAGGACTGACCCCGCGGCGTCGGTCAGAGGGCGTCGACGGCGAGCAGCCCGAGGACGGTCTGCAGGTCACGCTCGGACGCGGAGCCGTAGACCAGCAGGGTGTCCTCGCCGAGCTCGGCGGCGTACGCCCGGTCGCCGCCGTCGTCGGAGTAGGCCTGCCACTCCTCGACCAGCCCGTCGACGGAGACCGGGCCCAGCTCGTCGGTGTCGCTGTCGACGTGCTCCTCCAGCAGGTCCTCGACGCTGTCGTCCTCCTGCCGCACTCCGATGAACCTGCCCTCGTCGGTGAGCAGCGCGAGGAACCACGGGGAGTCCTCACCACCGGTGGCGGAAACCGCCCCGCTGCGCGCGTTGGTGGCGATCCAGCCCGCGGGCAGCGCCGGCGGGTAGACGACGACGTCCCCGGCCGCCTGGGCCGCGCGCACGGCCTCCAGGTAGTCGACCGGCTCCGGCTGGACCTCGAGGTCGCGGCCGACGAACGAACGGACGACCACGAACGCGATGACCACGAGGACGACGACGATCATCGACCCGACGAGACCGTTCGTCGTGCGCTGGTAGCGGCCCGGCTTGCCCGTCTCACTCACCCGACGATCCTCTCAGCCGGCCGACGTACGCGCACCGCAGGATGCGGCACACCCGCGAACGGCCGCACCTGCGGCACCGAAGGCTCCCTTCTTACCGCACCTGCGGCAGAATGCGGCCATGACGACGTACCGGGTCGCCGAGGCGGCGGAGCTGCTGGGGGTCAGCGACGACACCCTCCGGCGCTGGGTGGACGCCGGTCGGTTGAGCGCGACCATCGAGGGCGGCCGGACCGTCGTCCCCGGCCGGGAGCTCGCGGCGCTCGCCGAGTCCCTCGCCGAGCACCCCGACCGGGAGCAGACCCGCGCGGCAGCGGTCAGCGCCCGCAACCGCCTCTCCGGCATCGTCACCCGCGTCGTGCGCGACACGGTGATGGCCCAGGTCGACATGGTCTGCGGCCCCTACCGGATGGTCTCCCTGATGAGCGCCGAGGCCGCCGACGAGCTGGGCCTCGAGCCCGGCGTGCGGGCGATCGCCTCGGTGAAGTCGACCAACGTCGTCGTGGAGCGCCCGTGAGGCGCGGCCTGGCGGCCGCGGCCCTGCTCATGGCCGCCACGACGGCGGGCTGCGCCGACGACGGCGGCGACAGCGAGGTGCTGCTCGTCTTCGCGGCGGCGTCGCTCGCGGCGCCGTTCGAGGAGCTCGCGACCGACTTCGAGGCCGCGCACCCGGGCGTGGACGTGCAGCTCAACCTCGCCGGCTCCTCCGACCTCGCCGCCCAGGTCCGGGACGGCGCGCCCGCCGACGTGCTCGCCACGGCCGACGAGATCACCATGGCGTCGGTGGTCGGTGCCGACCTGACCACGCCCCCACGGGCGTTCGCAACCAACATCCCCACCATCGCGGTGCCTGCCGGGAACCCCGCGGGCGTCCGGAGCATCGAGGACCTCGCCGCCCCCGGGATCGACGTCGTCGTCTGCGCGCCCGAGGTGCCGTGCGGCGCCGCAGCCGAGCGCGTCGCCGAGCTCGAGGGCGTGCCGCTGGACCCGGTCAGCGAGGAACGGTCCGTGACCGACGTGCTGGGCAAGGTCGGCTCCGGCCAGGCCGACGCCGGCCTGGTCTACGTCACCGACGTGCGGGCCGCGGGTGACGCCGTCGAGGAGGTCGCCCTCCCCCGGGCCGGGGAGGTGGTCACCTCCTACCCCATCGTCGCGCTCCGCGCCTCCGACCACCCGGAGCTGGCGCAGGAGTTCGTGGGGCTGGTGCTGGGGCAGGAGGGCCGGCAGGTCCTCGACGACGCCGGGTTCGGGCGGCCGTGAGCCGCCCCCCGGCGGTCGGGCTGCCGCGCTGGATGCTCCTGCCCGCGGCGGTCGGCGCCCTCTTCGTGCTGCTGCCGCTCGTCGGGATCGTCGCCCGGGTCCCCTGGACCGACTTCGGCGAGCTGGTCACCTCCGAGTCCTCCCGGGCCGCGCTGCTCCTGAGCCTGCGGACCTCCGCCGCGAGCACCCTGCTCTGCGTGCTGCTCGGTGTCCCGATGGCGCTCGTCCTGGCCCGGACCAGCTTCCCCGGCCAGGGCGTGCTGCGGTCCCTCGTGCTGCTGCCCCTGGTCCTGCCGCCGGTGGTGGGCGGGCTGGCGCTGCTCTACACCTTCGGCAAGCGGGGCCTGCTCGGCGAGACCCTGGAGGTCCTCGGCCTCGAGCTCGCCTTCTCCACCGCGGCGGTGGTCCTCGCCCAGACCTTCGTCGCGCTGCCGTTCCTGGTCGTCAGCCTCGAGGGAGCGCTGCGCACGGCCGGCGAGCGGTACGACGTCGTGGCCGCCACCCTCGGCGCCCGGCCCGGCACGGTCTTCCGCCGGGTGACCCTGCCGCTCGTCCTCCCCGGCCTGCTGTCGGGCTCCGTGCTCGCCTTCGCCCGCGCGCTCGGCGAGTTCGGCGCGACGGTCACCTTCGCCGGCAGCCTGCAGGGCGTCACGCGGACCATGCCGACCGAGATCTACCTGCTCCGCGAGACCGACGCGGACGGCGCCGTCGCGCTCTCGCTGGTGCTCGTCGTCGTCGCGGTCCTGGTGATCGGCCTCGCCCGCCAGGGACGCGGCGCCCCGTGATGCTGCAGCTGGAGGCCCGCGTCCCCGAGCGCGGTGTCGACGTGTCGCTCGAGGTGGCCGAGGGCGAGACCGTCGCGCTGCTCGGCCCGAACGGCGCCGGCAAGTCCACGGTGCTCGCCGTCGCCGCCGGGCTGCTGCGGCCCGCGGCCGGGCAGGTCGTGCTCGAGGGAGCGGAGCTCACCGGGACCCGGCAGGTGCCGCCGCACGCCCGGCGTACCGCTCTGCTGGCGCAGGACCCGCTGCTGTTCCCCCACCTGTCCGCGGTCGACAACGTCGCGTTCGGCCTGCGGTGCGCCCGCGTGCCCCGGCGCACGGCGCGGCAGCGGGCGCAGGGCTGGCTCGCGGAGGTCGGCGTCGCCGACCTCGCGGACCGTCGCCCCGCCGGGCTCAGCGGCGGGCAGGCCCAACGGGTGGCCGTCGCCCGAGCGCTCGCGGCGGAGCCCCGCCTGCTCCTCCTCGACGAGCCGATGGCCGCGCTCGACGTCGCCGTCGCACCCGCCCTGCGACAGGTCCTGCGACGGGTGCTCGAGGAGCGGACCGCGCTCGTGGTCACCCACGACGTCCTCGATGCGCTCCTGCTGGCCGACCGGGTCGTCGTGCTCGAGGACGGCAGGGTCGCCGAGCAGGGGCCGACCTCGGAGGTGCTGGCCCGACCCCGCAGTGCCTTCGCGGCGCGCGTGGCGGGCCTCAACCTGCTGCCCGGCCGGTGGACCGACGGGCCGGCCGCCGGCGTCCGCACCGACACGGGCGTCGTGGTCGCCGGCACCCCCAGCGGACCGGCCCTGCGCGACGGCGACCCGGCCGTCGCCGTCTTCCGCCCCCGGGCGGTCGCGGTCTACCGCGACACCCCCGGCGGCAGCCCCCGCAACGCCCTCCCGGTGGTGGTCACGGACCTGGAGCCGCACGGCGACCAGGTCCGGGTCCGGGCCGGCCACCTCGCGGCGGACGTCACCGCCCACGCCGCCGCCGAGCTCGACCTGGTCCCCGGCACGCCGGTGATCTTCACGATGAAGGCCACGGAGGTCTCCGTCTACGGCCGCTGACCGTGCGCGAGCGCCACCTCGACCGTGCGCGAGCGCCACCTCGACGGGGTGCCGGTCGGCTGGTACGGACCACTAGGGTGCAGCCATGAGCCTGGACGTCGCCCCCGAGTCGCCCGACCGCAACCTCGCCCTCGAGCTCGTCCGCGTCACCGAGGCCGCCGCGATGGCGGCCGGCCGGTGGGTCGGACGCGGCGACAAGAACGGCGCCGACGACGTGGCCGTCAACGCCATGCGGGTGATGATCTCGACCATCGGCATGCAGGGCGTCGTGGTCATCGGCGAGGGCGAGAAGGACAACGCGCCGATGCTCTACAACGGTGAGCAGGTCGGCGACGGCACCGGCCCCGAGTGCGACGTCGCGGTCGACCCGATCGACGGGACCACGCTGACCGCGAAGGGCATGAGCAACGCCGTGTCGGTCCTCGCCGTGGCGCCGCGCGGGTCGATGTACGACCCCTCGGCCGTCTTCTACATGGAGAAGCTCGTGACCGGCCCCGAGGCCGCCGACGTCGTGGACATCCGCCAGCCGGTCGCCGACAACATCCACGCGGTGGCCAAGGCGAAGGGCAGCCAGCCCAGCGACGTCACCGTCGTCATGCTGGACCGCCCGCGCCACGCCGAGCTGGTCGAGGAGGTCCGTGCCACCGGCGCGCGGATCAAGTTCATCAGCGACGGCGACGTCGCCGGCGCGATCATGGCCGCCCGTCCCGACACCGGCATCGACCTGCTTCTCGGCGTCGGCGGCACCCCGGAGGGCATCATCGCGGCCTGTGCGATGAAGTGCCTGGGCGGGACCATCCAGGGGCGGCTCTGGCCGACCGACGACGCGGAGCGCCAGCGGGCGATCGACGCCGGCCTCGACCTCGACCCGGACCACGTGCTGACCACCGACGAGCTGGTGACCGGCGACGACTGCTTCTTCGTGGCCACCGGCATCACCGACGGTGAGCTGATGCGCGGGGTGCGCTACCGCGCCGGGGGCGCGACGACGCACTCGCTGGTCATGCGCTCGCGCAGCGGCACGATCCGCTCGATCACCAGCGAGCACCGTCTCGAGAAGCTACGCGCTTACTCCGCGATCGACTTCGACCACTGAGGCGAGGGCGGTCCGGCGCTTGAGCGCCGAGACCACGTGGTCGATGACCCGCGGGTCGACGGCCATCCCGATGTGGGAGGCGGTCACCTCGACCTCCTCCGCGGAGGGGTCGATGCAGGCGCGCCAGTCGACGATGCCGTCGCGGCGGGAGAAGATGGCGGTGAAGGCGACGTCGTCCGGGACCGCGGCGCGGCTCTCCTCGAAGCTCTGGCGCGCACAGTCGCCGGCGACGCAGTCCGCCGACATGAGTCCCGGGACGCCGGCCTGGCTCAGCCGCACGAGGACGTCGACGCTGCGCGTGAGGAAGCCGTGGTGGGCGCCCGGCGCGAGCATCGGGCTGCCCATGGTGACGATCCCGGAGACGAGGTCGGGCCGGCGTACGGCGACGCCGCGGGCGAGCATGCCGCCGAGGCTGTGGCCGACGATCTGCACGCGCGTGCCGCGGCGTGCGGCGATCGACTCCAGCCGCGCCTCGAGCTGCGCGGCCGCCTCGAGGGTGCAGCTGATGTTGGCGTGGATCTGGGAGCGGTAGGTCCGGAAGCCCTGGTCGCGAAGGGCCCGGCCCATGAACGACAACGACGTGTCACCGGCGAGGAAGCCCGGCACCAGCAGCACCGGGTCGGCCAGGCGGGCGGGGACCCGCGTCGCGTACGGCGTCGCGCGGCGCGACCGGCGCGCCGCCCGCGACCGGACGGCGTAGCGCCCTGCCTCGGCGACCAGGCTGGCCTCCCGCAGCACCGCGACGATCGGCGGCGGGGAGAACCCGTCGGGAAGCAGGAACGCTCCCAACGCCTGGCGCGATGTCGTCTGGGTCACACTTTTACGTTACCCAGAAGTCAGCGGAAGTATGGGTTTCAACGGACGACTCGCGTCCGCTGTGGACCAGAATCCCCCGGTCGGGGGGTCGCCATGGCCCACCTGGGCACCCCTGGCGCGCTCTGGTTGACTGACAGGCATGCCTGCCAGATCGTCCCGTGACCGTGCCGTGGACACCTCGGCGGAGCTGTTCGCGCCGGTACGCCCCGATGTCGAGCTCTGCTACCAGACCTTCGGCGACCCCGACGACGAGCCGCTGCTCCTCGTCATGGGCCTCGGCGGCCCGATGACCTGGTGGCGCGCCGACCTGTGCGAGCTGCTGGCCCGTCAGGGCTTCTACGTCATCCGGTACGACAACCGCGACGCCGGCCGCTCCTCCCGCGTCGAGGGCCGCGTCGGCCGGGTCACGCTGGCGCGGGCCTTCGCCGGCGGCCGGGTGCGCCCGCCGTACACCATCTCCGACCTGGCCGCCGACGGCTTCGGGCTCCTGGACCACCTGGGCATCGACGCCGCGCACGTCGCCGGGGTCTCCATGGGCGGCATGATCGTGCAGACCATGGCGATCGAGGAGCCCCGGCGGGTCCTGTCGCTGACCAGCATCATGTCGACGACCGGCAAGCGGACCGTCGGCTGGCAGCACCCGAACCTGCTCCCCGCGCTGATCGGCAACAGGCGCGGCTCCCGCGAGGCCTACGTCAAGGCCAGTCGGCAGATGTGGCAGCTGATCGGGTCACCCGGGTTCCCGGAGCCTGAGGAGGAGACGACCGCTCGTGCGGAGGAGACCTGGGACCGCGGCGTCACCACGGCCGGGGTGATGCGGCAGATGCTCGCCATCGTCACCCAGCCGAACCGCAGCGCGCGGCTGCGCAGCGTGCGCGTGCCGGCCCTGGTCATCCACGGGCTCGCCGACCGGATGGTGCACGTCTCCGGCGGCCGCGCCACCGCGGCCGCCATCCCGGGCGCGGAGCTGCTGCTGATCGACGGCATGGGGCACGACCTCCCGCCCGCCCTGGAGGAGACCTTCGCGGCGGGCATCCGGCGTACCGCTGACCGGGCGCACTGACCGGGCGCGCTGACCGGGGCCTCCGCAGCTGGCCCGCCGGACCAGTCCAGGGCCACTCCGGGGCCACCCATAGGTGTGAGGACCGGCACAGCGGGGCACAACGTTCTTCACAGGACGGACGGAGGCCCCATGACGCCACACCCACCACGCCCGCGACGCGCCCGGCGCGTGCTCGCCGGCACGGCCGCCCTCGCCTGCGCCTCTGCCCTCCTCGCGGGGTGCTCGGGCGGCGACGAGGGCAAGCCGACGTTGAACTGGTACATCAACCCCGACGGCCAGGCGACCCAGGGCGAGCTGGCCGAGAAGTGCAGCACCGACCAGTACGACATCGCGGTCCAGCTGCTGCCGACCAGTGCCACCGACCAACGCACCCAGCTGGCCCGCCGCCTCGCGGCGAAGGACAGCTCCACCGACCTGATGAACCTCGACCCCGTCTTCGTGCCGGAGTTCGCCAACGCCGGATGGTTGCTGCCCTTCGAGGGCGACGTGGCCGACGAGGTGCTCGGCGACGACGTCCTCGACGGCGCAGCCGAGACAGCGGTCTGGGAGGACGAGGTCGTGGTGGCTCCTCAGTGGGCCAACACCCAGGTGCTCTGGTACCGCAAGTCACTGGCCGAGGCGGCCGGGCTCGACATGAGCCAGCCGGTCACCTGGGACCAGGTCATCGAGGCGGCGGCCACCGAGGGCGGCTCCGTCGGCGTCCAGGCGAACCGCTACGAGGGGTACGTCGTCTGGATCAACGCGCTCGTCGAGGGAGCCGGGGGCGCCATCGTGGAGGACACCGAGGCCGGCCGCGAGGCGGACGTGACCATCGACTCCGAGGCGGGCCGCGAAGCCGCCGCGGTCGTCGCGAAGCTCGCCGACTCCGAGGCCCGGCAGCCCGACTTCACCACGTCGAACGAGGGCACCAGCCTCGGCCGGATGTACCCCGACGACGGACCCGGCGAGTTCATGGTGAACTGGACGTTCGTCTACAAGAACTACGAGGGCCTCATCGGCCAGCCCGGCGGCCCCGCGGGCCAGGAGGCCTTCGAGGACCTCGGCTGGGCGCGCTACCCCCGGACCGTCGAGGGCGAGGAGTCCAGGCCCCCGATCGGCGGGATCCATGTCGGCGTCGGGGCCTACACCGAGAACCCCGAGTTCGCCCAGGAGGCCGCGGCCTGCCTGACCTCGCCGGAAGCGCAGACGGCCCTCGCGGTCAACGAGGGACTGATGCCCTCGCGCGCCTCGGTCTACGACTCCGACCAGCTGACCGAGGCCTACCCGGCCGACCTGCTCGACCTCTACCGCACCAGCATCGACACGGGCGGACCGCGGCCGAAGAGCGCGTTCTACTCCCAGATCTCGAGCGCTGTGCAGTCCTCGTGGCACTCCCCCGAGGGCGTCGAGCCCGACACCACGCCGGATGAGTCGGCGGAGTTCCTCAACTCGGTCCTCAGTGGGGAGGCACTGCTGTGAGCACCACTGCGATCCAGACCGCGACCCGGGAGGACCAGGAGACCGCGCCGCGCGCTCCTGAGTCCGACCGCGCGAAGGCCGAGAACTCCCTCGGCCACAAGCTGGTGGCACCGGCCATCGTGCTGATGCTCCTGGTCACCGCCTTCCCGATGCTGCGGGCGCTGTACCTGTCCCTGTTCCAGTACACCCTCACCGCGCCGGAGGAGCGGGAGTTCGTCGGGCTGAACAACTACCTCGTCGCGCTGACCGACCAGCTGTTCTGGCGCGACACCCTGAACACGGTGATGATCATGGTCATCACCGTGGCCGTCGAGCTGGTGATCGGCTTCGCGTTCGCGATGGTGATGCACCGGCTGATCTTCGCGCGGGGCGTGGTCCGGACCTCGATCCTCATCCCCTACGGCATCATCACCGTCGTCTCCGGCTTCGCCTGGCAGTTCGCCTTCTCCAACACCAACGGCTTCGTCAACGGCTGGCTGCCGTTCATCGAGGAGAACTTCAACTGGTTCGGCGAGTACGGGTCCTCGATGATCGCGATCATGGTCTCGGAGATCTGGAAGACCACGCCGTTCATGTCGCTGCTGCTGCTCGCCGGCCTGGCGCAGGTGTCCGAGGACATGCTCGAGGCGGCGAAGGTGGACGGTGCGACCTGGTTCCAGCGGCTGTTCAAGGTGATCCTGCCCAACATGAAGGCGGCGATCATGGTGGCGGTGCTCTTCCGGGCGCTCGACGCCTACCGCATCTTCGACAACATCTACGTGATGACCGCCGGCGCCAACGGCACCGAGTCGATCTCCTTCCTCACCTACCGGCAGGTGATCGAGCAGTTCCAGCTCGGCATCGGCTCGGCACTGTCGGTGCTGCTGTTCCTCTCGGTGCTGGTGGTCGCCTTCCTCATCGTGAAGCTGTTCCGCGTCGACCTGGCCTCGGCCCGACAGGAGTGATGGACGTGAAGAACCGCATCGGCCTGATCCTGGGCATCACGCTCGTCCTGCTCTGGTGCCTGCTCCCGGTGGCGTGGATCATCTCGCTCTCGTTCAAGTCCCAGCAGTCGATCACCAACGGCAACCCCGGCTTCCTGCCGTCCGAGGGCACGTTCGCCGGGTGGAGCAACTACTCCGACGTCCTCGCCGACGACCAGTTCCGCCGGGCGATCCTCAACTCCCTCGGCATCTCGCTGATCGCCACGACGCTCTCGGTCATCATCGCGACCCTGGCCGCGTACGCCGTCGCGCGGTTGGAGTTCAAGGGCAAGAAGTTCGTGCTCACCACGGCCCTGGTGATCGCCATGTTCCCGGTGGTCTCGCTGGTCGGCCCACTGTTCGACATGTGGCGGACCTTCGGGATCTACGACACCTGGATCGGGCTGATCATCCCGTACATGTCCTTCACGTTGCCGCTGGCGATCTGGACGCTGTCGGCCTTCTTCCGGGAGATCCCCTGGGAGATGGAGCAGGCCGCCCAGGTCGACGGCGCGACCTCGTGGCAGGCGTTCCGGAAGGTGATCGTCCCGCTGGCGGCGCCCGGGGTCTTCACCGCCGCCATCCTGACCTTCTTCTTCGCCTGGAACGACTTCGTCTTCGGCATCTCGCTCACCTCGACCGAGCAGGCCCGCCCGATCCCGGCGGCGCTGTCGTTCTTCGTCGGGCCCGACCCGTTCAGCCGCCCCGCGTCGCTCCTCGCGGCCGGCGCGGTCGTCGCCACGGTCCCGATCATCGTCATCGTCCTGCTGTTCCAGCGCAAGATCGTCGCCGGCCTCACCTCCGGCGCAGTGAAGGGTTGATCCGCCATGGCTGCCATCACCATGAAGAACATCGTGAAGAAGTACGGCGACGGCTTCCCGGCCGTCAACGACGTGTCGATCGACGTGCAGGACGGCGAGTTCATGATCCTCGTCGGCCCGTCGGGGTGCGGCAAGTCGACGCTGCTGCGGATGATCGTCGGTCTCGAGGACATCACCGACGGTGACATGCTCATCGGCGACCGCCGGGTCAACGACCTGGCGCCCCGCGACCGGAACCTCGCCATGGTGTTCCAGAACTACGCGCTCTACCCCCACCTGTCGGTCTTCGAGAACATCGCCTTCCCGCTGCGGCTGGCGGGGGTGTCCGACGACGAGGTCGACCGCAAGGTCCGCGAAGCCTCCGCCACCCTGGAGCTCGACGAGCACCTCGACCGCAAGCCGGGGAACCTCTCCGGTGGCCAGCGCCAGCGCGTCGCCATGGGACGCGCCATCGTCCGCGACGCCGACGCCTTCCTCTTCGACGAGCCGCTCTCCAACCTCGACGCCAAGCTCCGCGGCCAGATGCGCACGGAGATCTCGCGGCTGCAGAAGCGGCTCGGCATCACCACCGTCTACGTCACCCACGACCAGACCGAGGCGATGACGCTCGGGGACCGGGTCGCCGTCCTCAAGCGCGGCGTGCTCCAGCAGCTCGCCTCCCCGAGGGAGCTGTACACCAACCCGGCGAACCTGTTCGTCGCCGGCTTCATCGGGTCCCCGCCGATGAACTTCCTGCCCGCGACGGTCTCCGGCTCGTCGGTCGAGCTGCCCTTCGGCACGGTCGAGGTCCCGGCCTCCAAGCTGGAGGGCGTGCCCGAGGGCAAGCTGCTCATCGCCGGCATCCGGCCCGAGCACTTCGAGGACGCCTCGGTGCTCGAGGACTCCCGCCGCAGCAGCGGGTCGACCTTCCGGACCACGGTCGACGTCGTCGAGTGGCTGGGCAACGAGGCCTACGCCTACATCCCCTTCGAGGCCGACGACGCCGTGCGGGAGCAGCTCACCCAGCTCGAGCGCGACCTCGACGGCGAGGCCGTGCGCAACCAGCTGGTCGTCTCGCTCGACGGCTCCAGCAGGGTCGCCGAGGGCGACGAGGCCGAGATCTGGGTCGACTCGCGGCAGATGCACCTCTTCGACCCCGAGACCGGCGACAACCTCACGATCGACCTCGAGCGGGCGGGACGCGTGCCGGCCAAGGAGGACCCGCAGGCGATGGCACAGGCCGAGGAGGTCGCCGCCGAGGCCGCCGCGCACTGACCCGTCAGAACCTCGGTCAGGGCCTCGGTCAGGGCAGGGGCGGCCGCTCGGGGCCCTTCAGCCGGCTACGGCGCTCCTTGGGCGGGCCCTTGCGGGTCACCGTCACGCCGGCCATCAGCGCGACGCCCTTGATCCGCACGACCGGGGAGTCGGCGTCCAGCTGCGCCTCCACCCGGTCCCGGCCCTGCTCGAAGGCGCCCATGATGCCGATGCCGTCGACCACCACGTGCGTCCGCTCGTCGACGATGACGTCGATCCCCGCCCAGAAGGCGCCGCAGTTGATGACCGTCTCGGGCGCGGAGAAGACCGCCTCGCGCAGGTCGAGCTGGATGCCGCCCATCACGGCGTAGGCCTGGTGCGTCGGCCCGATCTGCCAGACGCCCTTGCGGTCACAGGCACCCATGATCGCGATCGAGGTGTCGTGCTGCGGCGCGGTCGAGGGCACCGTCGGACGCGGACGCCGAGCGGGCACGCCCGCCGTGTCCGGCAGCACCGGCGTGGCGGCGGTCGGCAGGTCGGCGAGGAGCGGCACGAGGTCGGCGTACACCTTGGCGGCATAGGCGGACTCCAGCCGCTCGTCGAGCTCCTCGAGGTCGAGCCGGCCCTCGCCCGCGGCGTCACGCAGCACCTCCGCCACCCGGTGGCGGTCGGCGTCGGAGACGCGCAGCCGCGAGGGATCGGACATGCCGGCGTCCTCGGTGCGGTCCTCCATGCGGCTCAGCCTAGACCGAGGCCTATCCTTGCGGCTCGTGGCCGACGCAGCTGAGTTCCGATACTCCGACCTCCTCCCCCTCGGGCCCGACGACACGCCGTACCGGCTGGTGACGACCGAGGGCGTCTCGACGGTCGAGGTCGACGGCCAGACCTTCCTCAAGGTCTCCCCCGAGGCGATCCAGCAGCTCACCCGCGAGGCGATGCACGACATCGCCCACTACCTGCGGCCGGCGCACCTGGCGCAGCTGCGTCGGATCATCGACGACCCCGAGGCGTCGGGCAACGACCGCTTCGTGGCGCTGGACCTGCTCAAGAACGTCAACATCTCCGCGGGCGGGGTGCTCCCGATGTGCCAGGACACCGGCACCGCGATCGTGATGGGCAAGAAGTCCGAGGGGGTGCTCACCGGCATCGACGACGGCGAGGCGATCTCGCGGGGCGTCCACGACGCCTACACACAGCTGAACCTCCGCTACTCGCAGCTCGCGCCGCTCACGACGTACGAGGAGAAGAACACCGGCACCAACCTGCCGGCGCAGATCGAGATCTACTCCACCCCGCAGGTCTCGACCGGCTCGACCGGCGAGAAGCAGCCGGAGTACAAGTTCCTCTTCATGGCCAAGGGGGGCGGGTCTGCCAACAAGTCGTTCCTCTTCCAGGAGACCAAGGCCGTCCTCAACCCGACGCGGATGCTGGAGTTCCTCGACGAGAAGATCCGCTCGCTCGGCACGGCCGCCTGCCCGCCGTACCACCTGGCGGTCGTCATCGGCGGCACATCGGCGGAGTACGCCCTGAAGACCGCCAAGTACGCCTCGGCGCACTACCTCGACCACCTCCCGACGGAGGGGTCGATGTCCGCGCACGGCTTCCGCGACCTCGAGCTGGAGCAGCAGGTCTTCGAGCTGACCCAGTCCTTCGGCATCGGCGCGCAGTTCGGCGGCAAGTACTTCTGCCACGACGTGCGGGTCGTCCGGCTGCCGCGCCACGGCGCGTCCTGCCCCGTCGCGATCGCCGTCTCGTGCTCGGCCGACCGGCAGGCGCTCGGGAAGATCACCCCGGACGGCGTCTTCCTCGAGCAGCTCGAGACCGACCCGGCGCAGTACATGCCCGACGCCGGCATCGCCGACGAGATCGCCGGCGGGCAGGTCGTCCCGATCGACCTCAACCAGCCGATGAGCGAGATCCTCGCCGAGCTGCGCAAGCACCCGGTCAAGACCCGGCTCTCGCTGACCGGCCCGCTGGTCGTCGCGCGCGACATCGCGCACGCCAAGATCAAGGAGCGCCTCGACGCAGGCGAGGAGATGCCGGCGTACCTGCGCGACCACCCGGTCTACTACGCCGGCCCCGCCAAGACGCCGTCCGGCATGGCGTCGGGCTCCTTCGGCCCGACCACGGCCGGGCGGATGGACTCCTACGTCGAGCAGTTCCAGGCCGCGGGCGGGTCGATGGTGATGCTCGCGAAGGGCAACCGCTCGAAGGCGGTCACCGACGCCTGCCAGGCCCACGGCGGGTTCTACCTCGGCTCGATCGGCGGCCCGGCCGCGCGGCTCGCCCAGGACTGCATCAAGAGCCAGGAGGTCCTCGAGTACCCCGAGCTGGGCATGGAGGCCGTCTGGAAGATCGAGGTCGAGGACTTCCCGGCGTTCATCGTCGTCGACGACCAGGGCAACGACTTCTTCAGCGACCCCTCGGGCGCGGTGACCGTGCCGGTCTCCGGGCTGCGAGTGCGCTCGGCGCAGTAGCCGGCGGGGCGTCATACGGGCCGAGCAAGCGGGTGCTCCGTCCGTATGACGTCCCAGTCGGCCGTCAGTGGAGAGATTTCACGCAGCGGGACGGCTCCCGGCGGCCAACGCCCGCTCGATCTGCCCGTAGAAGACGTCCGGCTCGAGCCGGAGCCCGAGCAGAGGGACCCTGAGCACCCGGTCGCCGGCGAGGACGAGGTCGTTCTGCCGCACGGCGTCGGGGACCACCTGCTCGACCCAGCCGTGGTGGATCCCATCGATCTCCACGACGACACCGTGGTCGGGCCAGCAGAGGTCGAGGTAGTAGCGGCCTCCGGTCCCCCGCCGCAGCACCTGGCGGGTCGGTGCGGGAATGCCTCGTCTGGCGAGCTCGCGGACGACCTCTGCCTCGTCGAGGGTCCGCGCGCCATCGAGGAGGTCGGCCACGACGGCGTGGACGAGCGCTCGTCGGCGGTCACGTCGGATGCGGAGCGCCTCCCGACCGAGCATCTCGGCGGTCGCGAGCCCCTGCTGCACCGTCGACGTGAGGACGTACGTGGCCTGCCGGTCGGTCGCGACCCAGAGCGCGGCACGGACGGCCGCCGTGGCCGGTCGGGTGCGCGGGACCCCGGCCCTCACCAGGTCCTCCGCGGACCAGCGGCGCGTCTGCCTGATGTCGTACAGCGGCGTCCTGCGCACTCGCGCGCCGCGCGGCACGGACACGCGTATCCGCTCGACCTCGTACCGCTGCAGGCCGCCGGCGACCAGGGCTGCCGCCCCGTCCAGGCACGCCCGGGGACCGCCCTGGAACACCGCCGCCCACCGGTGCCCGACGTCGCTCACCACGCCGTTGTGGAGACAGACGGACTGGTCCCCGATCAGCTGCCACCGCCGAGCACGGACCTGCCCGCGGAGCTGCCACCGGGTGACACCCAGGCGGTAGACCTGCCGCCGCGACACGACGCCACCCTGCTGGGCTGCCAGCGCGAGGGCAGCGGCGACGGCCGGGGTGTCGGGCGACGTGGCAGCGGGCATGCCCGCACCCTCGTGCCGTCCACCCCCACCGTGGGCGCCCTGGCGGCACGGCTGTGGGTGGTGGTGCGCGGACGCGCGTGGTGGACGGGTCCGGGCCCCCACCGGATGTCATCCAGATCGAGCCAGCGGGTGCTCCGTCCGCATGACGTCCCGGAGAGCGCCTCGGCGGAGGCCACCCGGTCACGCGTGGCGGTTAGACTCCTTGTTGGCGCGCGGCTTGGCGTTCGGGCCGGCCTCGACGCCCTCGCCGTCGGCGTCGTGCGGCTGGTCCGGGTTGCCGGCGACACCCTGGTCGTCGGAGATCGGCTGGTCCTGCGCGGCGGGGTCCATCGAGGCCACCTCGGAGACCTGGCCCCCGTCGCGCTCGGTCTGCTCGCTGGTCGGCTTCTGTTCAGTCATGCCGGTCTAGTACCCCCGGAGCCCGCTGCTAGGCGGGCTCCCGGCACGCTCCTCAGCGAGCCTCAGCAGGCGCGGCTGAACCGGCTGCTCACCTCGTACCACTGCGACCAGTCGGCCGAGGCGTCCGCGCGGTAGCGGGCCTGGGCGATCACCAGGACCGATCCGCCGCACCGCACCTTGGCGGTGTGGTAGCGGGTGCGCGCCCCGGGTGCGAGGTCTCGTGCCCCGCGGTAGACGGTCTTCTGCTTGCCGCCCATCCGGTAGGCGAGGCGGACCTGGCGCTCGCCGTCGGAGTCCTCGACCCGGCGGAGCTGCACGAAGGCGCGCGCCTGCTTGGCCGCGGGCGGCGAGACGCGGCCCTGCAGGTCACCCACCGGGCTGCTCCAGGGGCCGTACGACGGCGCCGCCGCGGCCGGGCTCGACCCGACCAGTCCGACGGTGGGTACGACGAGCATGACCAGGGCCACGAGGGTCCGGAGGAAGCGTGCCACGATGACTCCTTGACGACGGCGTTGCGCGGGCCCGTGCCTCGCGCCCGCGGGTACAACGAACGAGTCGCGGAGGAGCAACGCCCCAGATGCAACCGGCACCCGGAGGGCCCGTCGAGGTGGCCCGCAGCGAGTCCGCCCGCGGAGAGCTCGTGCTCCGCGAGCGACGCGAGGGCGGTCCGGCGGTGCTGGAGCTGCGGGCCAACGGCGTCTTCGTCATGGACACCGCCGAGACGACCACCGAGCGGGCGCTCGCCTCGGCCGCGCTCGCGCTCGTCGACGAGCCACGGACCGTGCTGGTCGGCGGCCTGGGGCTGGGCTTCACGCTGCAGGAGGTGCTCACCGACCCGCGGGTCGAGCGCTGCACGGTGGTCGAGATCGAGGAGTCCCTCGTCGGCTGGCTGCGCGACGGCACGGTCCCCCACGGGCCGGCGCTCCTCGCCGACGAGCGGGTGCAGGTGGTCGTGGCCGACATCGCGGTCGCCCTCGCGGCGGCCGGCGCAGCGTCGTACGACCTGGTGCTGCTCGACGTCGACAACGGGCCCGGCTACCTCGTCCACGACGCCAACGCCGCCCTCTACCGCGAGCCGTTCCTCGACACCGTCCGCCGGGTGGTCCGGCCCGGCGGCGCGGTCGTGGTCTGGTCGGCCGACGAGGCGCCCGAGCTGGAGCGGGCGCTGACCGCCGTCTTCGGCGACGCCGAGGCCCGCCCCCACGGCGTCAGCCTGCAGGAGCGCGACGAGCACTACTGGCTCTACGTCGCGCGGGTACCGGCCGGCACGTGAACGACGCGAACTCCAGCCCCGGCGACCACCGCACCGAGCGCGACAGCATGGGCGAGGTCCAGGTGCCTCGCGATGCCCTGTGGCGCGCCCAGACCCAGCGGGCAGTGGAGAACTTCCCGATCTCGGGCACACCGATCGAGCCGGCGCTGATCCACGCGATCGGCCGGGTCAAGGCGGCCGCCGCCCGCACGAACGGCGAGCTCGGCGTCCTGGAGGCCGCGCAGGCCGAGGCCATCGAGGCGGCCGCGACGGAGGTGGCCGAGGGGCGCCACGACGCCGAGTTCCCCGTCGACGTCTTCCAGACCGGCTCCGGCACCAGCTCGAACATGAACGCCAACGAGGTCATCGCCTCGCTCGCGACCCGCGCCGGCACGGAGGTCCACCCCAACGACCACGTCAACGCCAGCCAGTCCAGCAACGACACCTTCCCGACGGCCATCCACGTCGCCGCCGCCCTCGCGGTGACCGGCGAGCTGCTTCCCGCGCTCGACACGCTGGCCAGCAGCCTGGAGGCCAAGGCCGAGGAGTTCGCCGGGCTGGTCAAGTCCGGTCGCACCCACCTCATGGACGCGACCCCCGTGATGCTCGGCCAGGAGTTCGGCGGCTACGCCGCGACCGTCCGGTACGCCGCGGAGCGGCTCGAGTCGGTGCTGCCCCGCGTCCGCGAGCTCCCGCTGGGCGGCACCGCGGTCGGCACCGGCATCAACACCCCGCCCGGGTTCGCCGCCCGGGTGATCCAGGTGCTGGCCGAGACGACGGGCGCCCCGTTCACCGAGGCCCGCAACCACTTCGAGGCGCAGGGCACCCGCGACTCCCTCGTCGAGCTGTCCGGCGTGCTCCGGACGATCGCGGTGGGCCTCACGAAGGTCTGCAACGACCTGCGCTGGATGTCCTCGGGCCCGACCACGGGCCTGGCCGAGATCCACCTCCCGGACCTGCAGCCGGGGTCGAGCATCATGCCGGGCAAGGTCAACCCGGTCCTGCCGGAGGCCACGCTCATGGTCTGCGCGCAGGTCGTCGGCAACGACGCGGCCGTCACGTTCGCCGGCGCGAGCGGCAGCTTCGAGCTCAACGTCGCGATGCCGGTGATGGCGCGCAACGTGCTGGAGTCCGTCCGCCTGCTGTCCGCCTCGAGCACCGTGCTGGCTCGCCGCTGTGTCGACGGGATCACCGCGAACGCCGAACGGATGCGCCAGTACGCCGAGTCCTCACCGTCGGTGGTCACGCCGCTGAACAAGTACATCGGCTACGAGAACGCCGCGAAGGTGGCGAAGCAGGCGCTGGCCGACGGCGCGACGATCCGGGAGACGGTCCTCCGGCTCGGGTACGTCGAGCGGGGCGAGCTGACCGAGGCACAGCTCGACGAGGCGCTCGACGTGGAGTCGATGACCCATCCGTGAGATGGGCCCGCCACCGCCGGGAATATACCCCCTGGGGGTACCGGTTGTGGCGTCATCCCACGCACGAGAAGGAGGCCCGACTGCCATGACCGATCACGACGCCGCGACGCACCACGGCCACGCCGCCCACGAGCACGGCACCCACGAGCACGCCGCCCAGGGCGCCGGCTCGAACCGCACCATGGCCGTCTCGGCGACCCTGCACTGCCTGACCGGGTGCGCCATCGGCGAGATCGCGGGCCTGATGATCGGCACCGCCATCGGGCTGAGCACCGGCTGGACGATCGCGCTCGCCGTCTCGCTCGCCTTCCTCTTCGGCTACCTGCTCTCGACGCTGCCGCTGGTCAAGGCGGGCCTGGGGCTCGGCGCCGCGCTCAGCGTCGTCTTCGCCGCCGACACGCTCTCCATCGCCACCATGGAGGTCGTCGACAACCTGGTCATGGCCGTGTTCCCCGGCGCGATGGAAGCCGGCTTGGTCAACCCGGCGTTCTGGCTCGGGATGATGGTCGCCCTCACCGTCGCGTTCTTCGCCGCCCTCCCGGTCAACCAGTACCTGTTGCAGCGGGGCAAGGGGCACGCGCTCACCCACCACTACCACCACGGCGCTGCCGAGGCGACGGGCGCACGGCGGTTCATCCCGTCACTGGCGACGCCCGCCCTGGTCGCCGCGATCGTGGCGTTCCTGCTCGGCGGCCTGGTGGTGTCCGTCGCCGCGGGCACCGGCGACGAGGGCGAGGACCGCGGGGGTCACGCCTCGATGTCGGCGCGGCCCTGACGCTCACGTCACGGCCGAGTGCCGCTCAGTACCAGTTGTTCCCCTGCTTGAAGGACCACGCGTTGCACGGCGAGCCGTAGGAGTCGCGGATGTAGCCGAGACCCCACCGGATCTGCGACGCGGCGGACGTCATGTAGTCGGCCGGCAGGTCGTGGAGCTGGGTGAGCGCCTGCGGGATGCCGTACGCCGAGGACGTCGGGTTGTCGGCGTCGATGCGCCAGTCGCTCTCGCTGACCCACAGCGAGTCCAAGCAACCGAACTGGTCGGCGGAGAACCCGAACTCGGGCAGCATCGCGCGGGCGATCTCGCGGGGGTCGGCGTCGGAGAGGTCCTCCGTGGCCGTCATGGCCCTGGGCGTGGCATCTCCCAGCGCCGCCTCCTTGGCGGGGTCCGTGCCCTCGCGCCGGTCGGAGGAGCGCGACACCGTCCCGGCCGCACGGTCCTCGAGCAGGCCGCTGCCGGCACCGGCACGCTGGTCCGCGGCGGCCAGCGTGGCGTCGTCACCGGGAGCCGAGACGTCCGTGGCCGCACTCACTGCACCCGGGCTGCTCAGGACACCGCTGGAGACCGCAGCGCCGGTCGCGGCGACGGCGACCCCGGAGAGCACCGCGGTGGTGCGCAGCGCCTGGCGCGGAGCCCGCGTGAGCCGAGGCTCCGGTGCGCGACGGTGCTTCGGGACGTGCTTGACGTGCTTGGGCAGCGCTTTCGACACAGGAAGGTATCCGGGAGGTAGAGGCCTGGTGACGGCGACACCATGCCGCACTTGGCGCGGGCCCGCAAAAGGAACCGGCCGAGATCACCCCACCAGGCCAGGAGGGACGACGATCGGCCACGCCACACCAGTCACAGCTTCCCCATCAGGCTCGGCAGGCTCGACCACTGCCACCCGCGGGGGGCCGGCCCGATGCGTCGTACGCATCGGACCGGCCCCCACCACGACGGGCGCTTCCGCCTCCCTAGAGGGTGACGTTCTCCAGCATCTCGGTGACCAGGGCGGCGATCGGCGAGCGCTCCGAGCGCGTCAGCGTCACGTGGGCGAACAGCGGGTGCCCCTTGAGCTTCTCGATGACCGCGACCACGCCGTCGTGCCGCCCGACGCGGAGGTTGTCGCGCTGGGCGACGTCGTGGGTGAGCACCACCTTGGAGTTGGCGCCGATCCGCGAGAGGACGGTCAGGAGCACGTTGCGCTCCAGCGACTGCGCCTCGTCGACGATCACGAAGGCGTCGTGCAGCGAGCGGCCGCGGATGTGGGTGAGCGGGAGCACCTCGAGCATCCCGCGGTCGAGGACCTCCTCGATCACGTCGCGGGTGGTCATCGCGCCGAGGGTGTCGAAGACCGCCTGCGCCCAGGGGCCCATCTTCTCGGCCTCCGAGCCGGGCAGGTACCCGAGCTCCTGGCCGCCCACCGCGAAGAGCGGCCGGAAGACCACGACCTTCTGGTGCTGGCGACGCTCGAGCACCGCCTCCAGCCCGGCGCACAAGGCCATCGCCGACTTGCCGGTGCCGGCCCGTCCGCCCAGGGAGACGATGCCCACCTCCGGGTCGAGCAGCATCTCGAGGGCGATCCGCTGCTCGGCCGAGCGGCCGTGGACGCCGAAGGCCTCGCGGTCGCCTCGCACCAGGTGGATCCGCTTGTCCGGGCCGACCCGCCCCAGGGCGGTGCCCCGGTCGGACAGCAGCACGAGCCCCTGGTGGCAGGGGAAGTCACGGGCCGCGTCGTGGTCGATGACGCCGTCGTCGTACAGCTCGTCGAGGTCGGCGGCGGCCACGTCGAGCTCGGCCATGCCCGAGTACCCGGTGTCGGAGTCGCTGATCGACTCGGCGCGGTACTCCTGCGCGTCGAGCCCGACGGCGGACGCCTTGATCCGCAGCGGCAGGTCCTTGGAGACCAAGCAGACGTCGCGGCCCTCCTCCGCGAGGTTCTTGGCGACCGCGAGGATGCGCGTGTCGTTGTCGCCGAGGCGGAAGCCCGAGGGCAGGGAGGCCGGATCGGTGTGGTTGAGCTCCACCCGGACCGTGCCGCCCTCGTCGCCGACCGGCACCGGCTCGTCGAGCCGCCCGTGGGTGATCCGGAGCTCGTCGAGCATCCGGAGCGCGCTGCGCGCGAAGTACCCGAGCTCCGGGTGGTGCCGCTTCCCCTCGAGCTCGGTGATCACCACCACCGGGAGGACCACCTCGTGCTCGGCGAACCGGCGGATGGCCCCCGGGTCGGCCAGCAGGACGCTGGTGTCGAGGACGTAGGTGCGGATGGCGGGGACCTCCGCCGGCGTGCTGGTGGTCCGGGACTTCTGAGCCTTCTGCTGGGCCGTCGTGGTCGGCACGGTTCACCCCTCATGGACCGGCACGCGCACTCGACGCCCGGCCCTAGCTGTTGCAGACGGACCGGGACCGGGCCCGAGGACCGGAGTGCCGGCCCCCTTGCGCACGGCAGGGGTCATCCTGACGTGCACTGCAGTCGTGAACGTTCACGATCGGGCCTCCCGAAGCTGCGAGCTTCCCCACTCGCCACTGCCCGTGAACGTACGCCGCTGCGCCGATCGTGTCCGGCGACACGCCCGTCTGCGGGGTGAACCTTGGGTGACCAGCGACCGTGCGGGAGCGCCACCTCGACCGTGCGGGGGTGCCACCTCGACGGCCAGGAACCGCCCTTCGACAGGCTCAGGAACCGCCCTTCGACAGGCTCAGGAACCGAACCGGCGCTCGCGCTGGGCGTAGGCGCGGATGGCGCGGAGGAAGTCGACGCGCCGGAAGTCGGGCCAGTAGGCCTCGCAGAAGTAGAACTCCGACTTCGCGCTCTGCCAGAGCAGGAAGCCGCCGAGCCGCTGCTCTCCGGAGGTGCGGATCACGAGGTCCGGGTCGGGCTGGCCCTTGGTGTAGAGGTGGTCGGCGATGTGCTCGACGTCGATGATCCCGGCGAGCTCCTCGAGGGTCGTGCCGCGCTCGGCGTGCTCATGGAGGAGGGAACGGACCGCGTCCGCGATCTCACGCCGGCCGCCGTACCCGACGGCGATGTTCACGAGCATGCCGTCGACCTCGCGGGTCGCCTCGGCCGCGGCCTTGAGCCGCTCAGAGGTCGAGGTGGGCAGCAGGTCGAGCGCCCCCACGGGGTGCAGCCGCCAGCGCCGCTGGGCGACCAGGGCGTCGACGGCCTCCTCGATGATCCCCAGCAGCGGCGCGAGCTCCGCCGCGGGGCGGTTCAGGTTGTCGGTCGAGAGCAGCCACAGCGTGACCACCTCGATCCCCACCTCGTCGCACCAGCCGAGCAGCGGCTCGATGTTGGCGGCCCCGGCGCGGTGGCCGTGGGCGGTGTCGCGACCGACGGCCCGGGCCCACCGGCGGTTGCCGTCGAGCATCACGCCCACGTGCTTGGGGAGCTGCTCAGCGGGCAGTCGGCGCATCATCCGGGCCTCGTACGCCGGGTAGAGCACCCGCCGCAGGCCCCGCTTCCAGTCCGCCACGACAGCAGGCTATCGGCCGTCGGAGCACCGGCCGGTAACTTTGAGGCATGACTCGAGCAGACGACGTGCGCGCCGGCTTCGAGCACCTGGGCGACCAGATCCACGACAGGGTCGCGGAGATCAAGCCCAAGCTGCGTGGCTGGCTGCACCTGGCCACCGCCCCGCTGACCCTCGCGGCCGGGATCGTCCTGGTCGCCCTCTCGCCGACCGCGGTCACGAAGATCGGCTCGGCGATCTTCACCGGGACCGCCCTGCTGCTGTTCACGGTGTCGGCGATCTACCACACCGGCACGTGGTCACCGCGGGTGTGGGCGTTCCTGCGGCGCTTCGACCACTCCAACATCTTCCTGCTCATCGCCGGCTCGTACACCCCCTTCGCGCTGATCCTCCTCGAGGGGACCGAGCGGAGGGTGCTGCTGACCGTGGTGTGGGCCGGCGCCCTGCTCGGCGTGGGCTTCCGCGTGTTCTGGGCGGGCGCCCCGCGGGGGCTCTACGTCCCGATCTACATCGCGCTCGGATGGGCCGCGATCTTCTTCATCCCGGACCTGCTCAGCGGCGCGCTGGAGCTCGGGGTGGGCGTGGGCGTGGCCACCTTCGTGATGATCGTCGTGGGTGGCGCCCTCTACACCCTCGGCGGCATCGTCTACGGCTTCAAGCGGCCGAACCCCTGGCCGCGGTGGTTCGGCTTCCACGAGGTCTTCCACAGCTTCACGATCCTCGCCTTCATCGCGCACTACGTGGGCGTCTCGATGGCGACGTACGCCTTGCGCTGAGTCCGCCGCTGGGGTGCGCCACCCGTCGCGGCGTACCGTGGCAGGCATGGCCACCATCGAGCTGACCACGGCGAACTTCGAGGAGCAGGTGACCGGCAGCGACATCCTGCTGGTCGACTTCTGGGCGAGCTGGTGCGGTCCGTGCCGGCAGTTCGCGCCGACCTACGAGGCCGCCTCCGAGCAGCACACCGACATCACCTTCGGCTCCGTCGACACCGAGGCCCAGCAGGAGCTGGCCGCGGCAGCGCGGATCACCTCGATCCCGACCCTGATGGCGTTCCGCGACGGCATCCTGGTCCACGCCCAGCCCGGGGCGCTGCCGCCCCAGGGGCTCGAGCAGCTGATCAGCGCGGTGCGCGGTCTCGACATGGACGAGGTGCGCCGCAAGGTGGCCGCCGACCAGGGCGGCGCCGAGTCCTGACGATCACGGGCCCGGCCGACGCCGGGCCCGCGGACCCGGCTCAGGACGGGTCGACGGTGACCGTGGCGCGGATGAAGGCGTGGTCGGTCGAGGCGGGGATCGGCGCGCCGTAGTCGACGACGTGGCCACTGAAGGTCACTCCCCCGACGCCCATGATCTTGTCGATCTTGATCGGCCCGGCACCCACGCAGGAGGCCGGCGTGGCGCCGTTCGAGCCGACCATCCCGGTCGCCGCCGACACCCGGCAGCCGAACTCGGTCTTCTCGTTGGTGTCCCCGACGAGCAGCACCGGGTGCCCGGTCGCGCGCAGCTGGTTGACGAGCGCGATCTCCGCGTTCGTCGCGCTGTCGCGGTCGGCTTCCTGGTCGCGGGGCGAGTTGTGGATGTCGATCACCCAGAACTGCCCGCCCGTCGCCAGGTCCCGCAGCAAGACGTAGGGGATCGGCCGCAGCTGGTGGTCGAAGCGGGTGATGATCGAACCGGTGTCGACCAGCGCGAAGAGGTCGTTGCGCCAGCCGATCTGCAGCCGGACCCCCTGGTTGCCCAGCGACTGCCCCGGCCAGATCGTCCAACCGGGCAGCCGCGCCTGGAGCACCGCGAGCTGGTCGTCCTGGACCTCCTGCAGCCCGACCAGGTCGACCCCGCGGCCGATGATCGTCGAGGCGTGCATCGCTGCCCGGCCGGTGCCGTTGGGCCGGTGCTGGCTGCCCTGGACGTTCAGCGTGCCGATCTGGAAGGTGAAGGGCGCGAGGGTGGAGGTCACCGACAGGTCGCCGGCAGCCGCCTCAGCCGCCTGGGCCGTCTCGCCCAGGGCCGCCACCGCGCGGCGGGAGGACGTGCCCGTCGCCCGGCGCAGCGGCTCGCCCGCCTCCACGACCCGGTACGCCGGGGGCTCGGGGCGCGCGATGCTCTCCCGGACGGCGTCGCGCGAGAGCCGGTCAGCGCGCACCTGCACCTCGGCGCCGGCCACCTCCGCCGGAGCACCGACGGCGATCGGCACGCGCACCTCTCGCGGTGCGAGCGACAGACCGGCGACCACGGCGAGACCGGTCAGCAGCAGCGCGACGGCCAGGATCAGGGGGACAGCAGGACGGCGACGCACCGGACGAGGATACCGAGCCGGCGCCCCCGCCGCCGACGGACTGCCGGATCGAGGGCCTCGCCACCCGGTGAGGCCGGTCACCCGCGGCGGCGTACCCGCACCCGGGCGTGGACCAGCTCGTGGTCGCTCGCACGACGCAGCCGCGGCCCCCGGTCCTCCTGGTAGTGGGAGAAGTCGACCCGTCGCCCACCGAGCACCCAGTCGATCCGCAGCCGGCGCTGCGGGGGCCGGCACCGGTCGGCGGCCGGCTTCCCGCCGTTGGCCGCGCGGAGGTCGGTCGCCCCGACGACCTTGCAGTAGAACTCGCGCTTCTCGTTGGCGTCCGCCGTCACGAACACCGGGTGACCGCGGCGCCGCAGTCGATCGATCAGCCGCAGCTGCTTGCGGGTCGCGGAGTCCCGCTCCCGCTCGAGCCCGCGCGGGGAGTTGTGGATGTCGACCACGTAGATCCGGCGGTCGGTACGGCGCTCGCGGAGCTTCACCCACGGGATCGGCCGGGTCTGGCGGTGGAAGCGGGTCTGCATCGAGCCGTGGCCGACCAGGGCGAACTCCTGGGTCCGGAAGGCGATTTGGAGCCGGACGCCCTGGTTGCCGAGGCGCTTCCCCGGCCAGATGCGGTAGCCGTCGAGCCGCTTGCGGAGCACCCGCAGCTGGTCCCGCTGGACCTCCTGCAGGCCGATGACATCGATCCCTCGCTGGCGGATGGCCGCCGCAGCCAGCCGGGCCCGGTGGGTTCCCGGGCCGTAGCCGCCTCGGCCACGGGTGTGCTGGCTGCCGAGGATGTTGTAGGTCGCGAGCTTGAAGCCGAAGCCGCTTGGCTTGCGGCGCTCGGCGGCGGAGGCCGACTCGCCGAGCGGGCCGGCCGCGGTCCCCGCGACCGACACGACGAGCGCGCCGGTCGTCAGGAGCGCGCCGACGAGGAGGGCGACGAGGCCGGCCCTGCCGATCTGGGCGATGGTTGCGGTGCGTGCGGTCGGTGCCGTCTGTGGTCCGGGCATCGGGGCACCGTAGTCAGCACTGGTCCAGACCACCAATCAGCCGGGCCGGCCCCTCCGGCTTCGTGACTGCGGCGGGCCCAGCGGCGGGCTCAGCGGCGGCTGAGCGGCGGGCTCAGCGGCGGCGCGGCCGCATGGTGACCGTGGCCTTGATGAGGTTGTGGTCGCTCGCGCGCTGGACCAGGGAGTCGGCCAGCGGCTGGTACCGGCTGAAGGTCATCGGTCCGGCACCGAAGATCCAGTCGATGTAGAGGCGGCCCGGCGGCGGGCTGCACTCGCGGGGGGAGGCCGCCTCGCCGCCGTTGGCCGCGACCAGGTCGGTGCGGCCGACGAGCTTGCAGAAGGTCTCGGTGTGCTCGTTCATGTCGCCGACGACGAAGACCGACCGGCGCGTGGCGCGGAGCTCCTCGACCAGGCGGATCACCTTGCGGGTGGCGGAGTCACGCTCGTCCTCGAGCTCACGGGCGGAGTTGTGCACGTCGACGACGTAGAGCTGACGGCCGGTGGCCTTGTGCTCCAGCAGCACCCACGGCACCGGCCGGACCTGCCGGTCGAAGGCGGTCATGACCGAGCCGTGGTCGAGCAGCCGGAAGAGCCACTTCTTCCACGCGATCTGCAGGCGCATGCCCCCGCCGCCGAGCTCGCGGGCCGGCCACATCGCGTAGCCGTCCAGACGGTTCTCCAGCACCCGCAGCTGGTCCTCCTGGACCTCCTGGAAGCCGATCAGGTCGATCCCCTGCTGCTGGACCACCTGGGCGGTGAGCCGGGCACGCATCCGGCCGGGGCCGAAGACGCTCCCGCGCTCGGTGTGCTGGCTGCCCAGCTGGTTGAAGGTGGCGATCTGGAAGCTCGGGTTGGTCGGCACGGCCCGGGCCGCGGCGGCCGGCCCCGGCGTCGCGGCCAGCGAGGTGCCCACGGTGGCGAGCGCGAGCAGGAGGGTCAGGACCAGCGCGGCGGCAGGGCGCGCGGCAGCAGCAGGGCGAACGGAGGGCAGCACCCGATCACGGTACGGGCGCGCGCCGCTCCGCGTGGCGGCTCCGTCCCGGCGCCGACCGTCCGCGCGGAGGGATGGCCCGAGCGGGTCATCGCCCCGTCGGTCGGTCAGTCGGTCGGTCGATCAGTCAGTCGATCAGTCGGCCGGTCGGTCGGTCGGCCGGTCGGTCGGCCGGTCGGTCGTGCCGCGCTGCGGACCCGACGGGTCGTAGCGTCCCTCGTCGGCGGAGCGCTGGGCGCCTCGCAGGCGCTTGGACAGGCTCCACCCGAGCAGGGCGACGGCGACGGCGAGGGCGATGAAGATGGCGAACGCCGCCCACCCGGCCGTGACGTCCTCCGGCTCGGGGGCCTGCTCGGCGGCCCGGACCAGCAGCGGGACGAGGTCGAGGGTCATGCCGCCCATCCTCTCAGGCCGGGTCGTCGATCCCGGCGAAGAGGTCGGCCTCCGGCAGGGTCGACGGGACGTGGCTCACGACGAGCTCGAAGTCCTCGGTCGGCCAGGCCTCCTCCTGCAGCTCGCGCGGGATGGCGAACCACATGCCGTCGGGGTCGATCTGCGTCGCGTGGGCCAGCAGCGCCTGGTCGCGGACACCGAAGAACTCCGAGCAGGGCACCCGCGTGGTGATCCGGGCGTCCCACTCCGGCTCCGGCTTCCACTGCTCCAGCCGTTCGGCGTACGGCGACTCCAGGCCGTGGGCGAGCATCGCGTCGTGGAGGGCCTGGGTCTTCGGCCGGTTGAAGCCGTGGTGGTAGTAGAGCTTCAACGCCTGCCACGGCTCGCCCAGCCCCGGGTAGCGCGCGGGGTCGCCGGCCGCGTGGAAGGCCTCGACCGTGACCTCGTGGCACTTGATGTGGTCGGGGTGCGGGTAGCCGCCGCGCTCGTCGTACGTCGTGACGACGTGCGGCCGCAGCTCCCGGATCAGCCGCACCAGCGGGGCGGCGGCCTCCTCCAGGGGCACGAGCGCGAAGCAGCCCTCCGGCAGCGGCGGCTTCGGGTCGCCCTCGGGCCAGCCGGAGTCCACGAAGCCGAGCCAGTCCTGGGTGACGCCGAGGATGTCGCGGGCGCGCTCCATCTCCTGGCGCCGGATCTCCGTGATGTTCGCGGCGATGTCCGGGCGGTCCATCTTCGGGTTCAGGATCGAGCCGCGCTCGCCGCCGGTGCAGGTCACCACGTGCACGTCGACGCCTTGCGCGACGTACATGGCGGTCGACGCCGCCCCCTTGCTCGACTCGTCGTCGGGGTGGGCGTGGACGTGCATCAGCCGGTATCCCGACCGGGGGCGCTGCGACATGGCCCCGATCCTAGGAGCACCCCCCGACGGTCCCGGATGCCAGCCGGTCACCGCCGCGGTGCGACCATGGAGCGGTGAGCACGGACCCGGCCCAGGACCAGCGGATGGCCGAGCGGTACGGCGCGCCCGCGCCGTGGCGGCGCCGCGCGCTGCTGGTGGCCAGCGTCGTCCTGGCCCTGGTGGCGGCCGCATGGGTGCTCTGGGCCGGCTGGGCGCACACCGCCCCGGCGGTCAGCTCCAACACCGAGAGCTTCGAGATCCAGGGCGAGCACTCGGCCACCGTCACCGCCGTGGTGGACCTCCGCGACCCGGAGGTCGAGGCGACCTGCCTGGTCCGGGCGTTCGCCGAGGACCACACCAACGTCGGCGAGGTCGAGTTCGTGCCGGACCCGCAGGACGGACCGCGGCACACGGTGGAGGTCCGCACCGAGCGCCGGGCCACCGCCGTCGAGGTCGTCGGCTGCCGCACGGCCGAGGACGCCCGCTACCGCTGACCCGGCCGCTCGCCGGTCGCTGACCTGCGTCCGCGCGGGTCGGTTGTTACAGTGGCCGATCTGACCGTCCCACCCGGGCCGTCCAGAGGAGAGGGCCCGCGACGCCGGATCACCGGCGCGGCGTACGGCCACACTCCGAGGCCGGACCGACCGGGGCGGTCCATCCCGACGCACGCACGACGTACGCACGAGCGGGTACCCCCCGCCGTACCCGCACGCACCACAGGAGTTCCCCATGACGCAGTCGACCGAGCAGGGCACCGTCTGGCTGACCCAGGACGCCTACGACAAGCTCCAGCAGGAGCTCGAGAACCTCAAGGGCCCCGTCCGCCAGGAGGTCATCGAGCGGATCGCCGCCGCCCGTGACGAGGGCGACCTGAAGGAGAACGGCGGCTACCACGCCGCCCGCGAGGAGCAGGGCCGGGTCGAGGGACGGATCCGCCAGCTCGAGGAGATGCTCCAGCGCGCCGAGGTCGGCGAGCGGCCGGCCGACGACGGCGTCGTCGAGCCCGGCATGGTGGTGACCTACAAGTTCGTCGGCGACGACGACGACGAGGTCGAGACCTTCCTCCTCGGCGCCCGCGAGATCGAGCCGGAGGGCCTCACGGCCTACTCCCCGCAGTCGCCGCTGGGCTCGGCCATCAACGGCAAGAAGAAGGGCGACACCGTCGCCTACGAGGCCCCGAACGGCAAGACCCTCGAGGTGGTCATCGTCGACGCGGTCCCCTACACCGGCTGAGCCCCGGCTGGGCCCCGCTGGGCCCCGGCCGGTCCTCCCCTCACTCGCCGGCGCGACCCGCGGCGGGGTGACCGGCGATCCGGTGGCCCCGCTCGCGCAGCCGGGCGAGCAGCTGCTCGGCGTGCGGAGCGCCCCGGGTCTCCAGCTGGAGGTGCACCTCCACCTCGTCGAGGTGGAGCGACGGCGAGATCCGCTCGTGCACGACCTCGAGGACGTTCGCGCCCGCGGCGCTGACCTCGCCGAGCAGCTCGGCGAGGCCGCCGGGGACGTCGCGGATGGTCACCGTCAGGTTCAGGTAGCGGCCCGCCGCGGCCATGCCGTGACGGATGACCTTGCCGAGCAGCAGCGGGTCGATGTTGCCGCCGGAGAGGACCGCCACCGCGGGCGTGCCGAAGCCGGTCGGGTCGTCGAGGAGGGCGGCCACGGCCGCGGCACCGGCCGGCTCGACCACCATCTTCGCCCGCTCCAGCAGGGCGAGGAGCGCGCGGGCGAGGGAGTCCTCGGAGACGGTGCGCACCTCGTCGACGTGGTCCCGGACCGCCGCGAAGGTCAGCTCGCCCGGCATCCCCACGGCGATGCCGTCGGCCATCGTCTTCATCGACTCCAGGCCGACCGGCCGGCCCTTTGCCAACGACGACGGGTACGCCGCCGCCCCGGCGGCCTGGACGCCGACCACCCGGACGTCGGGGCGCACGGCCTTGACCGCGAGCGCGATGCCCGCGAGCAGCCCCCCGCCGCCGGTCGGCACGAGCACGGTCCGCACCTCGGGCGCCTGGTCGAGGATCTCCAGGCCGGCCGTGGCCTGCCCCACCACGATGTCGGCGTGGTCGAACGGGTGGATGAGGACCGCGCTGGTCTCCTCCTCGAACCGCCGGGCCGCCGCGAGCGACTCACCCAGGTGCCGGCCCTCGAAGACGACGTCCGCGCCGTACCCCCGCGTCGCGCGCTCCTTGGGGATGGGAGCGCCCTCGGGCATGAAGACGGTGGCCCGGGTGCCGAGCATCCGCGCGGCGAGCGCGACGCCCTGGGCGTGGTTGCCGGCGGAGGCGGCGACGACGCCCCGGGCCCGCTCCTCGTCGCTGAGCCGGGCGATCCGGACGTAGGCCCCGCGGGTCTTGAAGGACCCCGTGCGCTGGAGGTTCTCGCACTTCAACGACACCGGTCCGCCGGCGAGCTCGGAGAGCCAGCGCGACTCCTCCATCGGGGTGCGCACGGCGACCCCCTCGAGCAGGTCGCGGGCGGCCTCGATGTCGGCCAGCGTGATCGTCACCGGCCCTCCTCTCCCGGGCCCGGTGCGTCGCGCTGCTCCGGGACGTCGACCTCCGCCCGTTTCTCCTCGTAGTCCTCGGTGAGCTCCTCCACCGGGTCCTTGCCGACCGCGGTGTTGCTGGCGAGGTGCTGGACGACGGCGTTCCCCGCGGCGGCCAACGGCACGGCGACCAGCGCCCCGGCGACGCCCGCGAGGATCACGCCGCCGGCGATGGCGACGATCACGGCCAGCGGGTGCACCGAGACCCACCGGCCCATGAGGAACGGCTGCAGCACGTGACCCTCGATCTGCTGGACCACGACGACCCCGGCCAGCATCAGCAGCGCGGTGATCGGGCCCTGGTCGACCAGGGCGACGAGCACCGCCACCGAGCCGGCGATGGTGGCGCCGATCATCGGCACGAAGGCGCCGAGGAAGACCAGGACGCCGAGGGCCAGGACGAACGGCACGTCGAGGACCGCCGCGACGACGGCGATGCCGATCGCGTCGACCAGCGCGACCAGCACCGTGGCCCGCACGAACTGGGTGAGGGAGATCCACGCGACCCGGCCGGAGCTGTCGACGTGCTCGCGGGCCGCCCGCGGCGCGAGCCGGACCAGGAAGGCCCAGATCCGGTCGCCGTCGGCCAGGAAGAAGTAGGTCGCGAAGAGGACGATGAAGAGGCCGGCGACGACGTGGGTCACCGCCGTGCCGACCTCGGTCACCTGGGAGACGACGCCGCCGCTCTGCGAGCCCTCGGTGATCGCCTGCTGCGCGGCGTCGATGTAGCGGTTGATCTGGCTGTCGCTGGCGTTGAGCGGCCCGTCCTTGAGCCAGGTCTTGATCTCGCCCAGGCCGGCGACGGTCTGGTCCGCGAGGTCGGTGACGCCGGTGGCCACCTGCTGGCCGACGAAGGTGAGCAGCAGCGCGACGGTCGTGATCCCGGTGACCACGACCGCCACCGACGCCAGGCCCCGCGGCAGGCCGATGCGCTGGAGCGCCGCCACGAGCGGCGAGGCCAGGGCCGCCACGAGGATCGCCACCGCGAGCGGGATCGTCACGACGGAGAAGAAGCCGACCAGGCGCAGCAGCAGGTAGCCGGCCGCGCTGATGACCAGCAGCCGCCACGACCAGGCCGCCGCCAGGTCCAGCCCCCACGGCACCTGGGCGCGGGAGAAGTTGGAGGGTCCGGCGACGATCGGCGCCGGCGCCGTCGGACGGCGCTCCTCGCGCATCTGGGACCACTGCTGGGCCAGTCGCTGGGCCAGGCCGTCGTCGTCGGTCGCGATCCGCGGCAGGCGCAGCGGCAGTCGGCGCCGCTGGGGGTCGGCCTGGAGGTCGGCCTGGAGGTCGGCCCGGGGATCGGCGTGGGCGTCGGGCTCGGTGGCCGGGCCCTCGGTCACGGTCTCGTCTCCGCCGGTGCTCAGCGGCCGGCGCCGAGCGCGCGGTCGAGGTCGGCCAGCAGGTCCTCGACGGTCTCGATGCCGACGCTGAGCCGCACCAGGTCCGCCGGGACCTCGAGGTCGGTGCCGGCGACGCTGGCGTGGGTCATCCGGCCCGGGTGCTCGATGAGCGACTCGACGCCGCCCAGCGACTCGCCGAGGGTGAAGACCTCGGCCCGCTCGCAGACGCCGAGCGCCTGCGGCTCACCGCCGGCGACGCGGAAGGAGACCATGCCGCCGTACCGCTTCATCTGCCGGCTGGCCACCGCGTGGCCCGGGTGGTCCTCGAGGCCGGGGTAGATGACCTGGGTGACGTCGGGGTGCCCGGCAAGGAACTCCACGACCCGCTCGGCGTTGTCGCAGTGGCGGTCCATGCGGACGCCGAGGGTCTTCAGGCCCCGCAGCACCAGCCAGGAGTCGAACGGGCCGGCGACGGCGCCCATGGCGTTCTGGTGGTAGCCGACCCGCTCGGCCAGCTCGAGGTCGCGCACGACCAGCGCGCCGCCGACCACGTCGGAGTGGCCGCCGCAGTACTTCGTGGTCGAGTGGACCACGACGTCGGCGCCGAGGGTCAGCGGCTGCTGGAGGTACGGCGAGGCGAAGGTGTTGTCGACCACGAGCAGCGCGCCTGCGTCGTGGGCCACGGCCGCCAGCGCCTCGATGTCGCCGATGTTGAGCAGCGGGTTGGTGGGCGTCTCGACCCAGACCAGCTTCGTGGTGCCGGGCTGCACCGCCGCGCGGACCGCGTCGACGTCCGAGACGGGTGCGGTGGTGTGCTCCACGCCCCAGGCCCGCTCGACCTTGTCGAAGAGCCGGTGCGTGCCGCCGTACGCGTCGTCGGGGAAGACCACGTGGTCGCCGGGGCGCAGCAGGGCCCGGACCAGGGTGTCCTCGGCGGCGAGGCCGGAGGCGAACGCGAACCCGCGCTCGCCCTCCTCGAGCGCCGCGATGTTGCCCTCGAGCGCCGTGCGGGTGGGGTTGCCGGAGCGGCTGTACTCATAGCCTCCCCGCAGGCCGCCCACGCCGTCCTGCTTGTAGGTCGAGGTCGCGTAGATCGGTGGGATGACCGCGCCGGTGGCGGCGTCGGGCTCGTAGCCGGCGTGGATCGCACGCGTCTGGAAGCCCGCCTTGTTGCTGTGCTGTTGTCCACTCACCGGCCCACGGTACCCATCCCGGCCGCGGGGAAGGCTGGGGCGCCGCCCGTTGTTGGAGCAGGTGCCACGATGGCGAGCGACCCCTCAGGAGGCCCGACGTGTTCTTCGCCCGCAAGCAGACCGAGCTGATCGACCCCGAGCAGACGCTCCCCGGCCGCACCGAGCGGTGGTTCAACCTCACCGACAAGCACGTCGTCCTCGGCACGCCCGTCGTCACCGACCAGGCGCCGGCCGGCCACGAGGTCGCCGTCTTCGGCCTCGGCTGCTTCTGGGGCGCCGAGGAGATCTACTGGCAGCAGCCGGGGGTGTGGTCGACGTCGGTCGGGTACGCCGGCGGCACGACGCCACACCCGTCGTACGAGGAGGTCTGCTCGGGTGCCACGAACCACACCGAGGCCGTCCGCGTGGTCTTCGACCCCTCGGTCGTCTCCTACGCCGACCTGGTGAAGATCTTCTTCGAGGTCCACGACCCGACGCAGGGCATGCGGCAGGGCAACGACGTGGGCACGCAGTACCGCTCCGCGATCTACTGGACGACGCCGGAGCAGGAGCGCGTCGCCCGGGAGCTCACCGACGTCTACGGCGCCGAGCTGCGCCGACGCGGACTGGGCGAGATCACCACCGAGATCCGCGAGGTCCCGACGTACTACTACGCCGAGGACGCCCACCAGCAGTACCTCGCCAAGAACCCGTTCGGCTACCGCTGCCACGCCAACACCGGCGTGAAGTTCCCCGCGACGGCCTAGACGGCGAACGAGGGCCGGGAGCGACGCACCGCGGCGGTCAGCTCGCGTCCGGGTCGCCGACGGTCCCGATCTCGGCCCACGTCACCTTCCCCGCCCCGGGGATCGGCTCGATGCCCCATGCGGTCGACAGGGCGGAGACCAGCAGCATCCCGCGTCCGCTCTCCCTCGTCTCGCTGAACGGCTGGGGCTCGGGCGTCCGGGGGCTCTCGTCCCGGACCTCGACGCGTAGCTGGGCCCCGCCGCTGCGAAGCCGGACCTCGAAGGGCGAAGCCGCGTGGGTGACGGCATTGGCAGCCAGCTCGGTGACGATGAGAGCGACGTCGTGCTCGTGCCGACCGAGGTCCCAGCGCGCGATGTGCTCCAGTGCGAAGGTCCGGGCGGCGGGCACGCTCTCGAGCACGTCGGGGAACGACGCGGCCGCGTAGGCGGCGCCGTCCTCGCCAGGTCCTCCCGGCGGCGGACCCTGGTCGGCCGCGTCCTGGAGGACCCGCACGAGGTAGTCCGGCTCGGCCCCCTTGAGCACGTACCCCGCGGTGTGCTCGGCCCAGAAGCCGTTGTCGTCGGGCTCGGTACCGGTGAACACGACGATGCGTGCCCTCGGCGCGGCGTCCCTGACGCGCGCGAACAGCTCGCGGCCGGCCAGGTCAGGCAGGCCCAGGTCCAGCAGCACGACGTCCGGCTGGTTCTCTGCAGCCAGCCGCAGTGCCTGCGCGGCGGTGGAGGCCTCCCCGACGACCTCGAGGCCGGCCTGGCGACGCACCAGGACGCGCAGCAGGCGTCGCACCTCGTCGACGTCCTCGACGAGCAGGACGCGAGCCGTCATGGGGGCCCACTCGCGGGAAGGCGCACGACGAAGGCGGTCCGGACCGGGTCGTACCAAGCATCGCCGCCCTGCGCCCGGGAGAGCTCCCGCACGATGTGGAGCCCGAGCCCCGTGCCGCCCGCGCCGCGGCTGGTGAAGCGCTCGAAGAGCCGCGGCAGCAGCTCGACGGGGACCCCCTCGCCGGCGTCGCGGACCTCGATCTCGACACTGTGCTCGACGGCCAGCGCCCGGATGGTGATGGGCGGGGCGCCGTGCTTGACCGCGTTGGCCACCAGGTTCTCGATGACCTGCGCCAACCGTCCCGGGTCCGCGCGCACCCGGGTGCCGGCCTCGACCTCGAGCCGCAGCTCCGCCCCCACGTGCACCCGCCGCAGCTCGTCGACGGTCGGGGCGAGCGCCGCGGCCAGCTCGACGTCCTCGAGCCGCAGGTCGAGCGTGCTGGCCTGGATGCGCGAGGTCGTCAGCAGGTCCCCCAGCAGTCGCTGCAACCTCGCCGAGCTGGTCTCCATCCCCTCGAGGATCTCGTCACGCTCCGACTCGTCGAGCTCACGCCAGTGCTCGCCCAGGGTGCGCCCCGACATGCTGAGCACGCTCACCGGGGTGCGCAGCTCGTGGGCCGTGACGGCCAGGAACTGGGCCTGGTCCTCCGCTGCCGCCGCCAGCTGGTGGTTGGCGCGTTCGAGCCGCTCGTTGGCCTCCGCCAACGCGCGGGCGTAGCGCTCCTGCTCCTCCAGCAGCCGGTGGCGCTCGGAGTTGTCGCGGGTCACCTTGGCGAAACCGATGTGGTGGCCCTCCTCGTCGTGGACGGCCGTGATGGTCACGTGCGCCCAGAACCGGGAGCCGTCCCGGCGGACGCGCCAACCCTCTTCGTGGTAGCTGCCGTCACGCAGCGCAAGCATCAGCTCGTGCTCGGGGTGGCCCGAGCGGGCGACCTCAACGGGGTAGAAGACGCGGAAGTGCTGTCCGACGATCTCCTCGGCGGTCCACCCCTTGCTGCGCTGGGCGCCGGAGTTCCAGCTCGCGATGTGCCCGGTCGGGTCGAGCATGAAGATCGCGTAGTCCTCGACGGCCTCGACCAGCAGGCGGAACCGTCGCTCCGCCTGCCGCAGCTGGTCCTCGGCCTGACGCTGACGCGTGACGTCCTGGCACTGGGCGAAGACGTACAGGGGCCGACCGCGCTGGTCACGCACGGGGCTGAAGGTCGTCCGCAGGTGCGAGCCGCGGTAGCGGTGCTCCACCTCCACCACGTCGTCGTCGCCCCTCGTGGCTCGCTCGAGCGCCGCGGTCAGGCGGCCATCAGCGTCCCCACCGGACCGCACGACCTCCGGGTAGTGGTTTCCGACCACGTCGGCGCTCTCCCGGCCCAAGACGCGTGCCAGTGCGCTGTTCGCCCGCACGAGCCGGCCCTGGAGGGTCAGGGTCGCCATACCGATGGCCGCGTCGTCGAAGACACCGGCGAACCGCTCCACGTGCTGCTCGAGCTCGCGCGCCGCGGCGCGTGGGTCGTGGTCCTCGGCGCCGGGGACGGCATCCGGCGCAGCCGCCGGCTGCTCGCCGGGGAGCAGCCGGCGCACTTCTCCGACGAGTGCGTCGAGGTCGGTGGACTTCTGGACGAACGAGACCGCGCCCCGGCGGACGGCCTCCTCGGCCAGGGCGGGGTCCGTGAAACCGCTGTACATGACGACCCGCGTGCGTGGCGACGCCTCGAGGACCTGGGGCAGTGCCCCCAGGCCGTCGAGATCCGGCATGGAGACGTCCAGCAGCATCACGTCGGGCGACCACTGTGCCGCCAGGACGACGGCGTCCCGCCCGTCAGCGCCCTCTCCGACCACCTCGCCGAGACCGGCCAGACGCAGCTGCAGCCGGACGAGCGACCGCACCTCGGCGGCATCGTCCACCAGCACGATGGTCGGCAGCGACGGCACGTCCCGAGACTCTAGACCTCTTCGCCAGGGATCGTGAGGCCGCACCGCGACGGCCATCTCGACGGGCACCGCCGCTTCGCAGGACCTCCGCGGCGCCGGCCGGTGCCGGGTCGGTACCGTTCCGACGTGATCGCGACGGATCCTGCGCGGGTGCTGGTCGTCGCGGCGACCCCCGAGGAGGCGGCCCACCTGCCCGACGAGGTGCCGCTCGTCATCACCGGTATCGGCAAGACCCTGGCGGCGGCAGCCACCGCTCGCGCGGTGCTCCAGCGGCACGGCCAGGTCGACCTCGTGGTCAACCTCGGCACCGCGGGCGCGTTGCGCCCCGGCCTCACGGGGCTGCACCGGCCCGGCACCGTGCTCAACCACGACCTGGCCGCCGCCGCGATCCGCGCGCTGGGCCACGACCCGCACGACGAGCTCCGCCTCGAGCACGGAGACGCCACGGTCCTGGCCACCGGCGACGTGTTCGTCAGCGACCCCGTCGAGCGGGACCGGCTCGCCGCGCGGGCGCACCTGGTCGACATGGAGGGGTACGCCGTCGCGTGGGCGTGCCGCCAGGCCGGCGTGCCGGTGCTGCTGCTCAAGCACGTCTCCGACACCGCGGACGAGTCCGCCCTGGACTGGCCGCAGGTCGTCGACGTCAGCGCCCGGGCGCTCGCCCGCGAGCTGGTCGCCCTCCTGGACGGCACCGCCGCCGCCCACTGAGGAACGGCGCGCCCGCGCCCACCGGCGCGCCATGATGGAGCCATGCCGGATCTCCCCCGCAAGGCGGTTGCCCGTACCGCGCGGCTGGCGGCCCTGCCACTCGGCTTCGCCGGTCGCAACGCGGTCGGCCTCGGCAAGCGGCTCGGGGGCCAGCCCGCCGAGGCGGTGATGAGCGAGATCCAGCAGCGCACCGCCGAGCAGCTCTTCCGCACGCTCGGGGAGCTCAAGGGCGGGGCGATGAAGTTCGGCCAGGCGCTCTCCGTGCTGGAGTCCGCCCTCCCCGACGAGCTGGCGGCGCCGTACCGGGAGCAGCTGACCCTGCTGCAGGACTCCGCTCCCCCGATGCCCACCTCGACGGTCCGCGAGGCGCTCGCCCGCGACCTCGGGGCGGACTGGCGCGAGCAGCTGGTCTGGCTCGACGGCGGCCCCACCGCGGCCGCCTCCATCGGCCAGGTGCACCGCGGCCGGTGGCACGACGGCCGCGAGGTCGCCGTGAAGGTGCAGTACCCGGGCGCCGGCGAGGCGCTCCGCTCCGACCTGCGCCAGCTCTCCCGGGTCGCGCGCACCGCCGGCTCGCTCGTGCCCGGCCTGGACGTCAAGCCGCTCATCGCCGAGCTGCAGGCCAGGGCGGTCGACGAGCTGGACTACCGGCTCGAGGCGGACGCGCAGCAGGTCTACGCCGAGGCGTTCGCCGACGACCCCGAGATCGCCGTCCCCGGCGTCGTCGCCGTCGGCGAGACCGTCCTCGTCACCGAGTGGCTCGAGAGCGAGTCGTCCCTCGCCGCCGTCATCGCCGAGGGCAGCCGGGCCGACCGCGACCACTTCGGCGAGCTCTTCACCCGGTTCCTCTTCGCAGGGCCCGAGCGCACCGGGATGCTCCACGCCGACCCCCACCCCGGGAACTTCCGGGTCGTCCGGGACCCCGACGGCGGTCCGGCGCGGATGGGCGTCCTGGACTACGGCGCGGTCGCCCGGCTCGAGGCCGGCGGGCTGCCCGAGGCGATGGGCCGGCTGATCCGGGTGGCCTGCGAGCGCGACGGCCAGACGCTGGTGGCCGGGCTCCGCGAGGAGGGGTTCCTCCGGCCGGGCATCACGGTCGACCCCGACCTGGTCCTGGAGTACCTCGCCCCGTTCGTCGAGCCCGCCCAGGTCGACTCCTTCCGCTTCTCCCGCGAGTGGATGCGCACCCAGTTCCAGCGGATCAACGACCCGCGCTCGCCCACCTACACGGTCGCGCTGCGGCTCAACCTGCCCCCGTCGTACCTGCTCATCCACCGGACCTGGCTCGGCGGCATCGGCGTGCTGAGCCAGCTGGAGGCCTCCGCGCCGTTCCGTGCGGTCCTCGAGGAGCACCTGCCCGGCTTCGCGGACTGACACCGCCCTGCACCGCCGGGCACCGGCGTCAGCCGCCGGGCCCCGGGGACCGGTCGGTGAGGCAGTACGCCGCCCCCGTCGGCGACCGCAGCACGGTCCACTCGTCGCGGACGTCCACGACGCGGGCCCCGAGCGCTTCGTGCCGGGCGGTCTCCGCCGCCCGGTCGGTCGTGGCCAGGTCGAGGTGGGCGGTCACCTGCTCCTGCTCGTCATCGAGCCGCTGCAGCAGGAGCCGGAGCGGCACGTGGTCGGGCCGCACGAGGGAGGTGTACTCGCCCTCCGACCGGTCGACGCGCCACCCGGTCACCGCCGGCCAGAAGTCGACCTCGCGCTCCCAGGCGTGCGGCGGCACGTCGAGGCAGACCTGGTCGACCGCGGACGCGTGGCCGCCCCAGTCCGCGGGCGGCGGTCGCAACCCCGTGGGGTGGCCGACGAGGCAGAAGACGAACCCGCCGGGCGAGCGCAGGACGACGTAGCCGCTGCGCGAGACGACGCTCGCGCCGAGCTCCACCGCGCGCGCCGCCCCCGCCTCCACGTCGCTGACGTGGAGGTCGAGGTGGAGCCGCGACGGTCCCTCGGCGAGCCGCTGGACCTTCAGGTAGCTCTCCCCCCGCGCGGGCACGAGCGTGGCGAACTCCCCGTCGCCGCCGCGCGTCGGCGACACGTCGTAGCCGGTGACGGCGCGCCAGTGCGCGACGGCCGGCTCCAGGTCGTCGGGCGCCAGGTCGAGGAAGGCAGTGACCCAGAACGGCTCCATGGCGGCCAGCCTACGGAAGGTCGACCCAGCGCTCTCCGGACGCCACCGCGGTCGCGGCGCCGTGGGTCAGCTCGGCGAGCAGCGCGTGCAGCCGTGGCTCCTCGTCGGGCGGGACGCCGACGGTCAGCTCGACGCCCATGCCGTACGTCGACCCCAGCACCGCCACGCCCCGCGCGCGGAGCTCGGTCTCGACCCGGCCCGCGTCGGCGTGCCCGACGGCGACGACGAGCTCGCGGCGCAGCTCCCGCACTCGCGTGCCGGCCACCTCGAGCCCGGCCCGCACCGCGTCGCCGTACGCACGGACCAGGCCGCCGGCGCCGAGCAGCGTGCCGCCGAACCAGCGGGTGACCACGGCGACGACGTCGGAGACGCCGCGTCCCTCCGGCCCGGCGTCCCAGCCGCGCAGCACCTCGAGCATCGGCGCGCCCGCCGTGCCGGCGGGCTCGCCGTCGTCGCTGGAGCGCTCGACGGGCACCGGCGGTGGCCCGAGCACGAAGGCCGAGCAGTGGTGGCGGGCGTCCCAGTGCTCCCGGCGCAGCCGGTCGACGACGGCCCGGGCGCCGGCCTCGTCGCCGACCCGGACGACGGTGGCGAGGAAGCGGGACCGCTTCACCTCGATCTCAGCCTCCGCGTCGCGGGCGAGCGTCAGGTAGCGCGGCACCCGGTCACCACCAGCCGACCAGCCCGCCGCCGATGCGGAGCACGAAGGCGGAGACGACGACGATGAAGAAGATCCGCACGAAGCCGGCCCCGCGGCGGACCGCCGTCCGCGCGCCGAGGTAGCCGCCGACCAGGTTGCACACGCCGATCACGAGTCCGATCTCCCAGATCACGGCGCCCTGGGGGACGAAGAGCATGAGCGCGCCCAGGTTCGTCGCCCAGTTGGCCATCCGCGCCTTGGCGGAAGCCTCGAGGAAGTTGTAGCCCAGCAGACCGACCAGCGCGATCACGAAGAAGCTGCCGGTGCCGGGGCCGAGCGCGCCGTCGTAGAACCCGATGCCGAAGCCCACGAGCATCGCCAGCCCGAGGTGCCGGCCGCCGGTGTGCCGCAACGCCGTGGCAGCGCCGATCTGCGGCTTGAGGACGACGTAGGCCCCCACGACCACGAGCGCCACCAGGACGATCGGCTCGAACGCCTCCCGCGGGATCTGCGAGGCCACGAACGCGCCGGCGAACGACCCGGCCAGCGCCAGCGCCATGAGCGGGCCGAACGTGCGTGGATCGGGCCGGACGCGCCGGTAGTACGTCGCGGAGCTCACCGTCGTGCCGCAGATCGAGCCGAGCTTGTTGGTCGCGAGGATCTCGACCGGCGTCGCGGCCGGGAGCCCGACCAGGAGCGCCGGCAGCTGGATCAGCCCGCCGCCGCCCACCACCGCGTCGACGAACCCGGCGGTCAGCCCCGCCAGCGCGAGAAGGGCCAGCACGGTGAGCGTCGGGTCCTCCACCCACGTCACCCTAGGCGCGGCCCGAGGGCGTCTCGCGGCCGGTGCCGCGGACCCTCCTGAGGAAGTCCTGGAGGTTGCCGAGCCCTGCTGCCTCGGTCGTCCGGCGCGCGGAGCCACCGCGATCCCCGGCAGCCGGTCGTCGGGGCCGGCGACGCGGACTCGGTGCACGCCGTACGGCTGATCGGCAGCCTCCTGCACGGGTTCATCGACCTCGAGCTCAGCGGAGCTGGTGAGGCCACGCGCTCGACGCGCAGCTCCGACTGCCCGCCGACCACGGCGGCGGCTCAGGTGAGGGCGCGGACGGCCGCGGTGACGCCCGACGCGACCAGCACGGCCACCAGCAGCGGGCACCGCAGCCAGAGCAGGACCCCGGCGGCCGCCACCCCCACCACGCGGGCGTCGACGGCGAACCCCCGACCCTCGGTGGCCACGGTGGTCACCACCAGCGCGGCTAGGAGCGCGGGCGGGAGCAGCGCGACGACGGCGGTGACCGACGGCGGCAGGACGCGTCCGCCCAGCAGGAGCGGGCCGAACGCCTTGATCGCCGCGGTCACGACCGCGAGGCCCAAGACCATCGCCCAGACGCCGGTCCCCGTCATCGGCGTCTCGCCAGCCCGACGAGCGCCGCGACCGAGGCCGCGAGCACCGGCACGCCGGCCGGCGTGAACGGCACGAGGACCAGCGCGACGACCGCCCCCGCGACGGCGACGCCGCGCGAGCGCGGGTCGCGCAGCTCGGCCAGGAGCAGCGCGAGGAAGAACGTCGGGAAGACGGCGTCGAGGCCGAACCGGTCGGTGTCACCGAGCAGATCGCCGCCGTACGCGCCCAGGGCGGTGCCCGTGAGCCAGCCGGCGTACTGCGGCACGGTGGCGCCGAACAGCTGCCAGCGGTCGAACGTCCCGTCCCCGTTGCTGGCCATGGCCCAGGAGGGATCGACGACGGCCTGGCCCTGCAGGGCGCGCACCGCTGGCCGACCGGGGAGCGAGGGCGCGAGGGCGATGCCCATGGCGAGGAAGCGCGCGTTCATCAGGCCACCCGACGCCACCGCGGGGAGCACCCCGCCGCCGGCGGCCACGACCGAGAGCGCCGCGAACTGCGCGGATCCGGCGTGCACGACCGCCGACATCACCACCGCCTGGAACGGCGAGAGCCCCGTCTGCACCGCGAGCACGCCGAAGGACAGTGACAGCAGCAGCCCGACACCGGCGAAGGGGACGCCGAGCCGGATCCCGCGCCGGAAGGAGTCGTGCACCCCGACACCGTAGGGGCGGGCCCTCACTCGCCGACCCAGAACCCCCGCCCGCCGAACCGGCCGAACCACTCCGCGTGGTCGCCCGCCGCGCCGGCTCCGGCTGACCCGCGCCGGGTGCCCAGGTACGAGCCGACCACAGCGGCGCCCAGGTCGTCGAGCTCCGGTGCGACGACCCGGCCGTCGACCCGCCGCGCCATCGAGTCGATGAAGCGGGCGAGCCCGGGGTCCTCGCCGAGGCGGAAGAACGTCGTCTGGGCCCCGAGCCGGCGGGCGTTGTCGAGCTCGCGCACGGCGTAGGCGACGGTCAGCGGGTGCGGCGGGTAGCTGAACCACACCTCGCCGTCCGGCTCGAGGTGGGACGTCGGCTCGCCGTCGGTGACGACCAGGAGCACCGGCTGGGCGTTCGGGTGCTTGCGGAAGTGGCGGTTCGCGAGCAGCAGGGCGTGGTGCAGGTTGGTGCCCTTGTCCCACATGGCGTCGAGGGCGGTCAGCTGCTCGATCTCCATCACCTCGGCGTGCCGGCCGAAGCCGATCAGCTGGAGGTGGTCGCCGCGGAACCGGGAGCGGATCAGGGTGTGCAGGGCGAGCGCCGTCCGCTTCATCGGCACCCACCGGCCGTCCATCGCCATCGAGAACGACGTGTCGACCAGGAGGGCGACGGCCGCCTGCGTGCGGGCCTCGGTCTCCTGCACCTCGACGTCGCCGATCTCCAGCACCGGCCCCGACGGGTCGCCGGCACGGCGCAGCACACCGTTGAGCATGGTCCGGGTGACGTCCCACGGCTCGGTGTCGCCGAACGCCCACTCGCGCGTGGCCCCCGACCGCTCACCTGCCGCACCGGCCTTGTTCATCTCGCGCTGGCCCTGGCGGCCCGACATCCGCTGCGCGACGTCGCGCAGCAGCGCCTTGCCGAGCTGGCGCATCGCCTTGGGGGTCAGCCGCAGCTGCCCGCCGGAGTCGCGCTTGAGGGTGCCGGAGTCGCGCAGCGCCCGCTCGAGCTCCTGCAGCGTGCGGGCGTCGACGGCGGCCTGGTCGCCCAGCTGACGCGCGAGCTTGTCGAGGTCGAGGTCGTCCATCCGGGCGCCGCCGTAGGACTGGGCGAGCTGGTCGGAGAGCTCGTCCAGGTCGGCGAGGTCCTGGAAGACGCCGGTGCCGTCGCCGAGGCCGAGGCCCTCCTCGCCGTCCATCCGTTCGGAGCCACCCCAGTCCTCGCCGGGGCGCAGCGTCTGCAGGTTCGCGTCGAGCTGGGCCAGGGACTGCTGGAGGGCGGGACTGCCGAACGCCTGGCTGGCCAGGGCGTCGAGCTCGTCACGCTGCTCCTGGGTCATGGAGTTGCGCATCCGCTGGGCGGCGGCCGCACGCTGCGCCAACGAGTCGAGGAGCTCGTCGACGTCCCGCGGGCGCTCGGGGAAGAAGTCCCCGTGCTCGTCCATGAACCGCTGGAACTGCTCGCCGGTGTCCTCGCCCCGGGCGTGCGCCTCGAGCAGCTCGTTGAGGTCCCGGAGCATCTCGTTGACGCGCGCCCGGTCCTCGTCGGTGGCGTTCTCCAGCGCCTGCTTCATGCCGGCGAACCGCTGCTCGAGCATCTCCCGGCCGAGCAGGTCCTTGATCTTCTCGTAGTCCTCGCGTGCCTCGCGGCTCTGCCAGTCGTACGACGACAGCTCGCTCACCGCGGCCGCGGGGCTGGCCGGGAGGCTCTCCAGCTGCATCTCGCGGAACGCCCGGTCGGAGTCGTCCATCATCGCGTCGCGGGCCAGCTGCTTGCGCTCCTCCAGCACCGCCCGGTCGAGCAGCTCCTTGACCTCCCGCATGGTGCCGTCGAGGTTGTGCCGCTGGAGCAGGTCGCGGCGCCGCTCCGCGACCCGACGTGCCAGGTCGTCGAGCCCACGTCCCTCGGTTCCTGAGCCTGTCGAAGGGCCGCGACGCAGGAACTCGCGCATCGCGCGCTCGGGCGAGTAGCCGGCCATGACGTCCTCGCCGATGGCGTCCAACGCCTCGGCCAGGTCGACCGGCGGCGCGAGCGGGTCGCCGCCCTCGTACCGCTTGAAGCGCGTCCGGTCCTTCACGCCGACCCCCTCCCCGCCGTCGCCACCGGGCCGATCACCCGTAGACCGTCTCCGCGCCGTCGGTGTCCTTGCCGACCTTCCGCGCCAGGTAGAGCCCTTCGAGGGCGAGCTCGATCGCGCAGGCGCGCTCCCCGTCGTTGGTCGCGTCGAGGCGGTCGCAGATGTCGTCGTACAGCTCCGACTCGCCGAGCACCGGCAGGCCGCTGAGGAAGTCCCGTGCCGTGACCTGCTCGCCGGTGGTGACCATGGCGCCGTTCTCGATCGCCTCGACCAGCAGCCCGAGGTCGAGGCCTCGGAACCGCGCGCGGACGGTCTCGGCGGTGGCGGTGCGGAGCAGGTGGGTGAGCACCTCGGCCTCGCGCCCCTCCTCGCCGGACTCGAACTCGATCTTGCCGCCGAGCACCTCGACAGCGGTCTCGAGGTCGACGACCCGGGCCACGGCCTCGTCCTCGCCCTGCCGCGTCGCGCGGTGGAGGGCGGCGGCCGCGATGGTCTCGGCGCCGGCGATCGCGAACCGCGCCGAGACGCCCGAGCGCTGGTCGACCGAGCTGGAATCACGCAGGTTGCGGGTGAACCGCGCGAGGACCTCGACGAGCGCGTCCGGGACCTCGGCGACGAGGTCGGCCTCTTGCCGGATCACCGCCACCTCGTCCTCGAGCGCCGTCGGGTAGTGGGTGCGGATCTCGGCGCCGAACCGGTCCTTGAGCGGCGTGATGATCCGGCCGCGGTTGGTGTAGTCCTCGGGGTTGGCGCTCGCCACGACCAGCACGTCGAGCGGCAGCCGCAGCACGTAGCCGCGGATCTGGATGTCGCGCTCCTCCATCACGTTGAGCATCGCCACCTGGATCCGCTCGGCCAGGTCGGGCAGCTCGTTGATGGCGACGATGCCGCGGTGGCTGCGCGGGATGAGGCCGAAGTGGATGGTCTCGGGGTCGCCCAGGCTCCGGCCCTCGGCGACCTTCATCGGGTCCACGTCGCCGATCAGGTCGGCGACGCTGGTGTCCGGGGTCGCGAGCTTCTCGGCGTACCGCTCGTCGCGGTGCCGCCACGCCACCGGCAGGTCGTCGCCGAGCTCGGCGGCCCGGCGGCGGCTGGCGTGGGTGATCGGCTCGTAGGGGTGCTCGCCGAGCTCGGATCCGTCGATCACCGGGCTCCACTCGTCGAGGAGGCTGATCATCGTCCGCAGCAGCCGGGTCTTGCCCTGGCCGCGCTCGCCGAGGAGCACCACGTCGTGGCCGGCGATGAGCGCGCGCTCCAGCTGCGGGACGACGGTCTCCTCGAAGCCGTGCAGGCCCGGCCACGGGTCGCGGCCCTCGCGGAGCGCGGCGAGGAGGTTGTCGCGGATCTCGACGCGCAGCGGGCGGTGCTCGTGGCCCGATGCCCGGAGCTCGCCGACGGTGGTGATGGCGGGCGCGGTCGAGGAGGCGGTCGAGTGAGCGGTGGTCACCCCCTCACGCTACCCAGCAGGCAAGGCATCGTAGGGGCGTGGACCTTCGACCGACCTGCCCCTGCGGATCCGGCCAGGCGTACGACGCCTGCTGCGGGCGGCTGCACCGTGGGGCCGCCCACGCCGACACCGCGGAGGAGCTGATGCGCTCGCGGTACGCCGCGTTCGCGGTCGGCGACGCGGCGTACCTCTGGCGCACCTGGCACCCCCGCACCCGCCCCGACGACCTCTCGCTCGACACCAGCACCCGCACGTGGACCGGCCTGCGGGTGCTGGGCTCGGCTCATGAGGGGGGCGAGGACTGGGTGGAGTTCGTCGCGTCCTACGACTCCCCCGCCGGCCCGGGCCAGCAGCACGAACGGTCCCGGTTCGAGCGCCGCGGCGGCCGGTGGGTCTACGTCGACGGCGAACCGGGCTGAGCCGACCCTGTGGAGGAGCGCCGACGCCGACTGCTGTCCGTGGGCACCATCGACCCGTGCCGGACGTCGTCGACCTGCTCGCGGACCTCGGCGGGGTCGCCCGCCGGAGCGCGCTGCTCGCGGTCGTCGACCGCCGGGCGCTCGACGCCGCCGTGTCGGCCGGCACGGTCACCCGTGTGGGCCGCGGCCACTATGCGCTCCCGACCGTCGACGAGGCCACCAGCGCCGCCGCCCAGCTCGGTGGCGTGGTGTCGCACAGGAGCGCTGCCCTGCGCCACGGCTGGGGCGTCCGGACGGTGCCCGACAAGCCGGACGTGACCGTCAGCCGCGGTCGGAAGCTCAAGGGGCGCGGCACCGGGGTCGCCGTCCATCGCGGCGAGCTCACTCCCGACGAGGTGGCGGATGGAGTCACCACCCCGGCCCGCACGCTCCTCGACTGCCTCCGTTCCCTGCCGTTCACAGAGGGGCTCGCCATCGCCGACTCGGCGTTGCGGGAGTCGGGTTGTCGGCTGTTGCTCGAGCGGGTGGCCGAGAACGCCCGCGGGCCAGGATCGCGCCGCGTGCGGATGGTCGCGGAGCACGCGACAGGTCTGGCGGCCAACCCGTTCGAGTCATCGCTGCGCGCGATCTGCCTCGACGTGCCGGGGCTGTCGGTCCGGCCGCAGGTGACGGTCAGCGACGACGGCTTCCGCGCGCGGGTGGACCTCGCGGACGAGCGGCTGCGCATCGTCTGCGAGGCCGACTCCTTCGAGTGGCACGGGAGCCGGTCGGCGCTGGCCTCGGACGCCCGGCGCTACAACCGCCTGCTCGTCGCCGGGTGGATCGTCCTGCGGTTCGCCTACGAGGACGTGATGTTCCACCCCGAGGAGGTCCGCGACGTGCTGCTCCGTGCTGTTGCTCTCGCCGAAGTACTGAGCCAACGCACTCCGAGGCGGCACGACGCCGCCTGAGGGCGCGGCTGGAGGGCCGTTGGCTCAGTACTTCGGTCGCTGGCCGCCCTCAGCGGCTGAGGATCACCGACGATCCGTGACCGAAGAGCCCCTGGTTGGCGGTGATGCCGACGCGGGCGCCCTCGACCTGCCGCCCCTCGGCCTGCCCGCGAAGCTGCCAGGTCAGCTCGCACACCTGCGCCAGCGCCTGGGCCGGCACCGCCTCGCCGAAGCACGCCAGGCCACCGGACGGGTTGACCGGGGTCCGGCCGCCGACGGTCGTGTCGCCGGCGCGGAGCAGCTTCTCGGCCTCGCCACGGCCGCAGAGAGCGAGGTCCTCCATCCAGTCGAGCTCCAGCGCGGTCGAGAGGTCGTAGACCTCGGCGACGTCGACGTCGGCCGGAGAGATGCCGGCCTCCTCGTACGCCGCGTGGCCGATCGACTCCTTGAAGGTCCGCTGCGGCTCCCCGGTGGCCGCGCTGGAGTCGGTGGAGAGGTTGGGCATGTCCATGACGGTGTTCGGGAAGGTCGGCGTGACCGTCGAGATCGCGTCGACGCGGACGGGGTCTGCGATCCCGTGACGGCGGGCGTACTCGACGCTGGTGACCAGCACCGCCGCAGCGCCGTCGGAGGTGGCGCAGATGTCGAGCAGGTGCAGCGGGTCGGAGACCACCGCAGAGCCCAGCACGTCGGCGACGCTGACCTCCTTGCGGTAGCGCGCGTTCGGGTTCGCCAGCCCGTGGCGGGCGTTCTTGACCTTGACGTGGGCGAAGTCCTCCTGGGTCGCCCCGTAGAGGTCCATTCGGCGCCGCGCGTAGAGCGCGAAGTACGCCGGGTTGGTCATGCCGAGCAGGCGGAACCGCAGCCAGTCCGGGTCGTCCCAGCGCTCGCCCGCGTTCGGGGCGAGGAAGCCCTTCGGCGTGGTGTCCGCGCCGACGACGAGCGCCACCTCGGACAGGCCGGCCAGGATCCGGGCGCGGGCGGTGTCGAGGGCCTGCGCGCCCGTGGCGCAGGCGGCGTAGGAGGTCGCCACCCGGGCGCCGTTCCACCCGAGCGCCTGGGCGAAGGTGGCGCCGGCGACGTAGCCGCCGTAGCCGTTGCGGACCGTCTCGCCGCCAACCACCAGGTCGACGTCGGTCCACGGGATCCCCGCGTCGGCGAGCGCGACCCGGGCGGCATGGACGCCGTACTCCACGAAGGGCCGGCCCCACTTGCCCCACGGGTGCATGCCGACGCCGAGGACGGCGACCTGTCCTGGCTGCCCGGTCACTGGTCGGCCTCCTCGCCCATCTCGACCACGGGCTTGAACCGCCAGATCAGCCGGTCGCCGGTGTCGTCGCGGTAGAGCGTCTCGACGACGAGCTCCACCTCTGCGCCGACGCGGAGGTCGTCGACGCCGTAGCCCTGTGCCACCTGGCCGAGCACGGTGAGCCCCTCGGGCAGCTCGACCGCGACGAGCGCGAACGGCTCGTAGGGGTCGGCCGCCGGGACGTACGGCGCGGGCGGCTGGTACTGCGCGTCGGTGTAGGACCACACCCGGCCCCGCCGCGCCAGCTCGGTGCGCTCGAACTCCTCACCCGCACACGCGGGGTTCCGGCAGAAGCCGGCCACCGGAGGGAAGTACACGGTCGTGCAGGTGGTGCACCGCGAGCCGACCAGGGCGGGCTCCGGCCCGGTGGTGAACCAGCCCTCGATCGCGGGCGTGGCGGTCGTCGTCATCGAACCTCCGAAACTAGAACGTGTTCTCACACACTAGCGCCGGAGTGCAGCCGCCAAGCCCGCGCGTCTCAGGCCCCCGCGAGGTAGGACAGCAGGTCCTGCCGGGTGACGACCCCGACCGGCTTCCCGTCCTCCTGCACCAGCACCGCATCGGCGTCCTGGAGGAGCGCGACGGCCTCGCGGGCGTCGGCGTTGGCCCCGACGGTCGGCAGCGCCGCGGACATGTGCTGCTCGACGGGGTCGGTGAGCCGGGCCTGGCCGGCGAAGAGCGCGTCGAGCAGTGTGCGGGCCGAGACCGATCCGGCCACCTCGGCGGCGACGAGCGGCGGCTCCGCACGGACGACGGGCATCTGCGAGACGCCGTACTCCTGGAGGATCTGCACGGCCTCGGCGAGGGTCTCGCCGGGATGGGTGTGGACCAGGTCGGGCAGCCGGCCGTCCTTGCCCCGCAGCACCTCGCCGACCGTGCGGTCGGGCTGGTCGCCGGAGGCGAAGCCGTACTGGCGCAGCCAGCCGTCGTTGAAGATCTTGCCGAGGTAGCCGCGGCCGGAGTCGGGCAGCAGCACGACGATCACCGCGTCCGTGCGGCCCTCGGCGGCGAGCTCGGTGGCCAGCTGCTTCGCGGCGTACGCCGCCATGCCCGACGAGCCGCCCACGAGCAGCGCCTCCTCGCGGGCCAGCCGGCGGGTGAAGGCGAAGGAGTCGGCGTCGGACACCTCGATGACCCGGTCGGCGACCCCGCGGTCGTAGGTGTCGGGCCAGAAGTCCTCGCCCACGCCCTCGACGAGGTAGGGCCGGCCGGTGCCACCGGAGTAGACCGAGCCCGACGGGTCGGCGCCGACCACCTGGATCTCCGGGTTGCGCTCCTTCAGGTAGCGCCCGACGCCGCTGATCGTGCCGCCGGTGCCCATGCCGGTGACGAAGTGGGTGATCCGCCCCTCGGTCTGCGCCCAGATCTCCGGGCCGGTGGTCTCGTAGTGGGACCGGGGGTTGTGCTGGTTGGCGTACTGGTTCGGCTTCCAGGCGCCGGGCTGCGAGGCGAGCCGGTCGGAGACGTTGTAGTAGGAGTCCGGGTGGTCGGGGTCGACGGCGGTCGGGCAGACGACGACCTCGGCGCCGTACGCGCGCAGGACGTTGCGCTTGTCCTCGCTGACCTTGTCGGGGCAGACGAAGATGCAGTGGTAGCCGCGCTGCTGGGCGACCATCGCCAGCCCCACGCCGGTGTTGCCCGACGTCGGCTCGACGATCGTGCCGCCCGGCTGGAGCTCGCCAGAGGCCTCGGCGGCGTCGATCATCCGGGTGGCGATCCGGTCCTTCACCGAGCCGCCGGGGTTGAGGTACTCCACCTTCGCCAGCACGATCGGCCCCTCGGCGCCGTGGAGGTCGTCGAGCGTGCGGCCGAGCCGCAGCAGCGGGGTGTCACCGATGAGGTCCAGGAGCGAGTTCACGTACTGCACCACCTCAGGCTAGAGGCGGCCGTCACGGCGGTCTAAACCCCGCGCCGGTCCGAAGGTGCGGGTCCGTAGAGTGCGACCCGTGGGTAAAGCAGCTGCTGCACGGAAGCTCGCCTCCGCCGCGGCCTTCGGCGGCGGCGGGGTCTCTGCGCTCGGCGCCGCGCTCTACGGCGTGATGCGGGTCGAGGCGAGCCTCGCGCGCAAGACGATCGGCGAGCCGCGTGACGAGCCGCCGCCGGACGCGACCGGCTGGTACGGCCGTGGGCGCCCGGGCCCGGCCATCAAGATGGCGCTGCTCGGCGACTCCAGCGCAGCCGGGTACGGCGTGGAACGCGTCGAGGAGACCCCCGGCGCGCTGCTGGCCAGCGGCGTGGCGGAGCGCGCCGACCGCCGGGTCTACCTGCGCAGCTTCGCGGTGGTCGGCGCCATGTCCTCGGACCTCGCCGAGCAGATCTCGCGGGCACTGCCGATCGAGCCCGACATCGCCGTCATCCTGATCGGCGCCAACGACGTCACGCACACGGTGCTGCCGTCGCACTCGGTGCGCCACCTCGCCGAGGGGGTACGCCGGCTCCGCGAGGCCGGTGTCGCGGTGCTGGTGGGGACCTGCCCCGACCTCGGCACCCTGAAGCCGATCGCCCCGCCGCTGAAGCAGGTGGCCCGCGCCTGGTCGCGACGGCTGGCCGCCGGGCAGACGATCGCGGTCGTCGAGGAGGGCGGTCGGACGGTGTCCCTGGGCTCCATCCTCGGTCCCGAGTTCGCCGCGGCGCCGGCGCTGCTCTTCGGCCCCGACCAGTTCCACCCCTCCTCCCACGGCTACCGCTCGCTCGCCTCGGTGCTGCTGCCCTCCGCGCTCGCCGCGCTCGGCCTCCTCGAGCCGGACGAGATCGAGCCGGAGCCCTACCGCGGCGAAGGGGTCCTGCCGATCACCGCGGCCGCGCTCCAGGCCGTCAACACCCCCGGCACGGAGCTCGGCGGCACCGAGGTCGGCGGCAACCGGCTGGGCGTGCGGGGCCTGTGGGTCGAGCTGCGGCACCGCCGCCGCCACCCGTCCACCGACGGGACGGCCCCGGAGGCCGACGAGGAGCAGCAGCCCGGCCCCGAGCGCGCGGCCGCCTCGGAGGCGTGAGGACGCACGAAGGCCCCGGACCGAGGTCCGGGGCCTTCGTTGGTGGTGGTCTCGACGAGCTCGACCAGCGAGGTCGCTCGACCAGCGTGGACGTCAGTCCTGCTGGAAGATCGCCAGCAGGCGCAGCAGGTTGGTGTAGATCCAGACCAGGCTCACGGTCATCGCGAACGCCGCACGCCACGACTCCCGCTCGGGGATCCGGTTGGCCACGCCCTGCTCGACGAAGTCGAAGTCGAGGATGAGCATGAAGACACCGAGCACCAGGCCGGCGACGGAGAACAGCAGGCCCATCATGCCGAAGCCGTGGAAGCCGAGCGCGTTGCCGAAGAAGCCGAGCACGACCTCCATCAGGCTCAGCGCGATCATGCCGAAGACCGCGCCGATCACGAAGGTGCGGAACTTCTGGCCGACCTTGATGTCGAAGAACTTGTACGCCGCGAGCGTGCCGGCGAACGCGGCGAAGGTGCCGATGACCGCCTGGACGACCAGGCTTCCGGAGTCCGGGGTGGCGAACTGCGCCTCGATCACCTTGCTGAACGCGCCGAGCGCGATGCCCTCGAGCACCGCGAAGGCGAGCACGAGGGCGGGGCTGACGACCCGCTTGAACGAGTTGACCAGCGACAGCGCGAACGCGCCGAGGCTGCCGATCGCCAGCGCCGCGTAGAGCGAGCCGAGGTCCTCGCTCGTCACGCCCGGGGCGGTGAGGTCGGGGGTCAGCACCCAGGTCGCGAACGCCGCGACGATCACGGTGCCGAGGGTGATGGCGGTCTTCTGCACGACCGAGTCGATCGTCATCGGCCCGCCCGTGGTCTGCGGGGTGGTCGGGGCGCCCGGGGCACCCGTGCCCCACTGCGACGGGTCGCTGCCGTAGCCGGGGTAGGCGGAGCCGTTGCCGGCGTACGTCTGGTTGCCGTAGGGGTTCGCGCCGCCGCGGTTGAACTCCTCCGAGCGACGGAACACCGGGTTGTTGCTCTGCATGGGTCTCCTCCCTGGAGGCCGTGGTGACCGTCTCCCTGACGGCTCACCGCGAGACCCACCCTAGTGGGCCTCGTAGTCCTCAACGCCCGGCGGCGTCGGAACGTTCCCGGGTCGTCGGCTCAGGCCACGTCGCCCTCGAGCAGGCGGCCGATGGTGCGGCCGAGCTCGCGGACCCTGAACGGCATCCCGACGTACTCGTCCGCCCCCGCGGCCAGGCCCCGCTCGACGTCGTCGGCGGCGAGGGACGTCGAGAGCAGCACGATCGCGGGACGAGACTGTTGTGCCTGGTCGGTCCCGTGGCGGCGGATGGTCCGGGCCACCTCGACGCCGTCGAGCCCCGCCATCCGTGCGTCGAGCACGGCCAGCTCGGCAGGGCTGCGGCGCCAGTGCTCGAGGGCCGTCGTGCCGTCGGCGACGGCGTCCACCTCGTGACCGTCCCGCTCGAGCAGCCACACGATCAGGTCGCGGATGTCGTCGTCGGCCTCGGCCACCAGCACGCGCGCCACGACCACCCCGCTCCCGGCGTGGCCCCCGCCACGTCCGGGACAGTATGGCGCCGAGCGGCCACCAGGTCCAGGGTGACACGGGCACCGTTGTGGACCGGCCGCGTGCCCCCGGCGGGAGTCGAACCCGCACCTCGCCGCTTTTAAGGCGGCTTCCTCTGCCGGTTGGGACACGGGGGCCGGCGCCCAACCTAGAGGACGCGGGTCAGAGGTAGGTCTTGCGCGGATGCACGGCGTGCGCCCCGGCGACCCGGTCCAGGAAGAGGTACCCGGCGCAGTGGTCGATCTCGTGCTGCAGGGCCCGCGCCTCGAAGGCGTTGGCCACGACGGTCACCTCCTCGCCGGTGCCGGGCAGCTGTCCGCGTACGACGAGGCGCGAGGCGCGCTTCACGTCACCGGTGAGGTCCGGGACGCTCATGCAGCCCTCGCGCGCCTTCTCGTTGCGGCTGGACTCGACCACCTCGGCGTTGCAGAGCACGAAGGTGCCGTGGTGGTCGCGCGTCTTGGGGTGCTCGGAGACGTCGACGGAGAAGACCCGCGCCGAGACGCCGACCTGCGGAGCGGCGAGGCCGACGCACCCGGGGCTCACCCGCATGGTGGCGACCAGGTCCGCGGCGAGCTGGACCACCTCGGGGGCCGTCGGGTCGACGGCCTCGCCGGGGGTCGAGAGGACCGGGGCCGGGGCGCGGACCACCTCGAGCACGTGCCCGTCGACGCCGAGCTCGTCGACGGACCAGCCGAGGACGCGCTCGTCGATGGTCTGGGCCGGTGGGGTGCTCACAGCTCGTCGGCCTCCGCGGGCCGCAGCGTGGCGCCGACGCCCAGGTCGGCCGCGGCCGCTGAGACCGCCTGCTCCAGGGCGGGGACGTCCGCGCCGGCCGGCAGGTCGATCTCGGCCACCAGCAGGTAGAGCTCGCCGGCGAGGCGGGTGGTGAGGTCGGTGATGTTCCCGCCGACCGCGGCGACGCGCGCCACGACGGAGGAGACGATGCCGGGGCGGTCGCCGCCGTGGACGGTGAGCACCCAGGACGTGCCGGTCGCGGCGCCGGCGTCCTCCTGCGGCACGTCGCGCACCGTGACCGTCAGGCTGCCGTCGGAGGTGAGCGGGGCGAGCGCGGCCTCGATCTCCGCGACGGCCGCGGGCCCGGCGCACAGCAGCATCATCGCGAAGTGGCCCCGCAGGAGGGTCATGGTCGAGTCCTCGAGGTTGAGCCCGAGGTCGGCGAGGCGGCCCGTGGCCTCGGCGATGATGCCGGGACGGTCGTGGCCGAGGACGGTGATGGCGTGCAGGGGCGCGGGTGAGCTCACCCGGGCATTCTCGCAAGGGCCGCCGCGCGACCGAGCACCTCGTCCAGCATCGCCTCGGTGAGCCTGCCGGTGAAGGTGTTCTGCTGGCTGGGGTGGTAGCTGCCGAGCAGCACCACGCCCCGCGCCGGAGCGCCGGGCGAACCACCCAGCCAGGCCTCCGCGCCGTGCCCGAACCGCGGCTTCGGCACGGGTACGTCGCGCCCGAGGCGCCGCCAGGTCCGCAGGCACGCCTCCCACCCGAAGGAGCCGAGGGCGACGACCACCCGCACGCTGTCGGCCACCAGCGTGACCTCCCGGTCCAGCCACGGCGCGCACGTGTCGCGCTCCTCCGGCGTGGGCTTGTTCAGCGGCGGCGCGCACCGGACGGTGGCGACCAGCCGGGTCTCCGGCAGCTCCAGGCCGTCGGCGGCGTGGACGCTGCCGGCCTGGGTCGCCAGGCCGACGCGGTGCATGCTGGCGAAGAGCCAGTCCCCCGACCGGTCCCCGGTGAAGACCCGCCCCGTCCGGTTGGCGCCGTTGGCGGCCGGCGCCAGACCGACCACGAGCACCGCCGGCCGCTCGGACCCGAAGCCCGGAATCGGCCGTCCCCAGTACGGCTCCCCCGCGAACGAGGCCAGCTTGGTGGTCGCGACGTCCTCGCGCCACCGGACCAGCCTGGGGCACGCGCGGCACACGCTCACCCGGGCGTCGACGTCGGCGAGCTCCGCGTCGCGGGCGAGGCGCCGTACCTGAGCCGGGGTGGTCGCGACCGGCGTGGTCGCGTCGGCCGGGTCCCCGGGCCAGCCGCTGCCCGGGGGGACCGGGGACGGGAACGGCCGACCGGTCGCCGGGTGCGGCAGCGAGCCGCTCCCGACGACCGGTCCGGTCGCTCCGGGACCGAGGGGACCCGGTCTGTCCGGGCTCAGGGGGCCGGCTGGATCGAGGCCTCGCGGCGCGCCTTGTCGGCGACGGTGGAGGCGGCCTCGGTGGCCTTCTCCTTGGCGGCGTCGGCCGCGGCCGACGCCTGCTCGGTCGCCTTGCCTGCGGCGCTCTGCACCGTGGGGCTCTCGGCGACCTTCTTGGCGCGTTCCCGGATCTGCTCGTAGCGCTCGCGGCCCGCCTTGGACCCGAGCACGTAACCGATGCCGATACCGGTGAGGAGGATCAGCTTCTTCATGGGTGCTCCTTCGTCGGTGGGGCTCGTGCTCGCCCTGTTGCCGATCGGTCGCCCGCCGAAACGCGGCCGGAGCCGCTCAGGCCAGCAACGACCAGGCGATGCCGTCGAGGATGTCGGACTCGGAGACGACCAGCTGCTCGACCGAGGCGCGCCGCAGGACCCCGGCGAGGATGAGCGCCCCGGCCCCGATGACGTCGGCCCGGCCGGGATGCATGAAGGGCAGCGCCCGGCGCTCGGCGACGGTCATGGCGACCAGCCGGTCGACCGCGGCGAGCACGGCGTCGGCGGGCAGCACCGCCTGGTCGATCGCCGCGGCGTCGTACGCCGGGAGGTCGAGCACGGCGGCGGCGACCGTGGTGACCGTGCCTGCGACGCCGACCAGCGTCGCGGCCTCGGCGACGTCGATGGGGCAGGCGTCGAGGTGTGCCTCGACGTCGCGGGCGCAGGCCGCGACCTCGGCGGCCGTCGGCGGGTCGGTGTGCAGGTGCCGCTCGTGCAGGCGCACCGACCCGATGTCCATGGAGTCCGCGGCGGTCGGACCGGCGGCGTCGCCCAGCCCATGACCCAGCACCAGCTCGGTGGAGCCGCCGCCGATGTCGGCGACCAGCACGGGCCAAGCGGGCGTGGCGCGCAGGCCGCGGACGGCGCCCGCGAAGGAGAGCGCCGCCTCCTCCGCCCCGGTCACCACGTCGGGGTCCACGCCGAGCCGCTCGCGGACACCGGCCGCGAAGACCTCGGAGTTGGCCGCGTCCCTGGTCGCCGAGGTCGCGCAGAGCCGCACGCGGGTGGCGCCGTGCTCCCGGATGGCCGCCGCGTAGTCGTCGAGGGCGTCGAAGGTCCGCGCCAGGGCGGCGTCGGAGATCCGGCCCGTCGCGTCGATGCCCTCGCCGAGGCGCACGACGCGCATCTCCCGGACGAGCGGCTGCTCGGGCGTCGCGCAGACCAGCAGCCGGATCGAGTTGGTGCCACAGTCGATCGCAGCGACCGGATCTCCCGACTCGGCCGGTGGATCTCCCGACTCGCCGGGCGGAAGGCCCGACTCAACCATCGGAGGGCGTCACGCAGGGACCGGCCGCCCACCACTCGCCCAGCAGGTCGAGGACCTCGTCGCCGAGCGGGTTCACCCCGCGTCCCTGCGCCAGCGACTGGCCGGCGAGGACGTGGAGGCACTTGACCCGGTCGGGCATCCCGCCGGCGGAGATGCCGGCGATCTCGGGCACGTCGAGGCCCGCGGCACGGCCGATCTCCTCCCGCGCCTCCAGGTACCGCTCGTGCGCCGCGGCGTACGCCTCGGCGAGCGCGGGGTCCTCGGCCAGGCGGTCCTGCATCTGCTTCATCACGCCGGAGCCCTCCAGCGTGCCGATCCGCGAGGCGGCCCGGGGACAGGTCAGGTAGTACGTCGTCGGGAAAGGCGTGCCGTTCGGCAGGCGCGGTTCGGTGGTGACGACGTCGGGGTTGCCGCACGGGCAGCGGTGGCCGATCTCGTGGATGCCGCGCGGCTCGCGCCCCAGCTGGCTGGCGATCGCCGCCTCGTCGCGGGGCTCGATCACTGTTCGATCACTCTTCGCTCTCGGTGCCGTCGATCTCGGTCATGGGCGGGGGCTCGTCGCGCGGCGGGTGGCCGGCCAGCTCGACCGACTCCCAGGCGTCGACCCACCAGGCCTCCGGCGTCTGCGGCGCGACGTCGTCGGGGTCGGTCAGGGTGGCCCCGGTGGTCAGCGGCTCGCCGTCGCGCAGCACGACGAACGGCGTCTCGCCGGGCATCACCCACCCGCGCTCGCGTGCCTGGGACTGCACGAAGGCCGGGTCCTGCCAGCGCTTCTTCTCCCGCTCGAGGTCGTCGATCGCCGCCTTCCGCTCTGCGATCTGCGCCTTGAGCTCGACGATCTCGGCCCGCTGGTGCAGGAAGGCCCGCATCGAGGAGGCGTAGGAGACCGCGAGGACGGCGAGGACCAGGACCAGCACCGCCGCCCGGCCGGTCAGCCGGGGGCGGCGCGGCGCCGGTCGGTCGGGTCGGCCGCCCTGCGGTGGACGGACGCCGCGCGCCGGGCCCGGGGGCATGCGGCGCCCGGGTCCGGTGCGCCCGCGGGGCCGGCTGGAGCCCCGGGAGCTGCGACGGTCGTCGGCCATGGGACAAGCGTGCCCCAGGGTCAGCCCGAGAAGCGGGGGAACGCGCCGGGGCCGGCGTACCGGGCCGCGTCACCCAGCTCGTCCTCGATGCGCAGCAGCTGGTTGTACTTCGCGACCCGCTCCGAGCGCGCCGGGGCACCGGTCTTGATCTGGCCGCAGTTGGTGGCCACGGCGAGGTCGGCGATGGTGGTGTCCTCGGTCTCGCCGGAGCGGTGGCTCATCATGCAGCGGAAGCCGTTGCGGTGCGCGAGGTCGACGGAGTCGAGGGTCTCGGTGAGCGAGCCGATCTGGTTCACCTTGACCAGCAGCGCGTTGGCCTGGCCGCCGGTGATGCCGCGCTGGAGCCGCTCGACGTTGGTCACGAAGAGGTCGTCGCCGACCAGCTGGGTGCGGTCGCCGAGCTGGTCGGTGATCGCCTTCCAACCCTCCCAGTCGTCCTCGTCGAGCGGGTCCTCGATGGAGACGATCGGGTAGGACGACACGAGGTCGGCGTAGTAGGCGGTCATCTGCTCGGCCGTCTTCTGCTGGCCCTCGAAGGTGTAGCTGCCCCCCTCGTAGAACTCCGAGGCCGCGACGTCGAGGGCGAGGACCAGGTCGGTGCCCAGCTTCTGGCCCGACGCCTCGATCGCCTCGGCGATGAGGTCGAGCGCCGCCCGGTTGGACGCCAGGTCCGGCGCGAACCCGCCCTCGTCGCCCACGCCCGTGGCGAGGCCGCGCTTCTTCAGCACCGACTTCAGCGCGTGGTAGACCTCGGCACCGCTGCGCAGGGCCTCGCGGAACGTCGGCGCGCCGATCGGCGCGATCATGAACTCCTGCACGTCGACGTTGGTGTCGGCGTGGGCGCCGCCGTTGAGGATGTTCATCATCGGCACCGGCAGCAGGTGGGCGTTGGGCCCGCCGACGTACCGGTAGAGCGGGAGGCCGGCCGACTCGGCGGCCGCGCGGGCGACCGCGAGGGAGACGCCGAGGATGGCGTTGGCGCCGAGGTTCGCCTTGTTGGGCGTGCCGTCGGCGTCCAGCATGGTCTGGTCGACGACGCGCTGGTCGTCGGCGTCGAGGCCCTCGATGGCCGGGCCGATGGTCTGGATGACCGCCTCGACGGCCTTCTCCACGCCCTTGCCGAGGTAGCGGTCGCCGCCGTCGCGGAGCTCCACCGCCTCGAAGGCGCCGGTCGAGGCGCCGCTCGGCACGGCCGCGCGGGCGAAGACGCCGTCGTCGAGGAGCACCTCGACCTCGACGGTGGGGTTGCCGCGGGAGTCGAGGATCTCGCGGGCGCCGACAGCTTCGATGGATGCCACTGTGCTGCTCCTGGGGACCGGGGGCTGGAGGACGGCGTCGAGCCTAGGGGATGGCTACTCTTCGGCGCGTGGAGGACTATCGCGAGCACGACGCCACTGCCCTCGCCGGTCTGGTGCGCACCGGTCAGGCAAGCCCCGAGGAGCTGCTCACCGCGGCCCGTGAGCGCGCGGCGGAGGTGAACCCGGTCCTCAACGCGATCGTCCGCGACGTCGACCCTCCGACACCGTCGGGCCCGGAGCCGGAGGGCGGGCGGCCCTTCGCCGGTGTCCCGTTCCTCCTCAAGGACCTGCACCAGCACCTCGCCGGGGTCCCGACCAGCGGTGGCAGCCGGGCGATGAAGGACGTCCCCGCCCCGGAGACCGCCGCGGTCGTGCAGCGGTGGATCGAGTCCGGGCTGGTGGTCTTCGGCAAGACCAACACTCCCGAGTTCGGCGCGAAGGGCATCACCGAGCCGCACCTCTTCGGCCCCAGCCGCAACCCGTGGCACACCGACCACACGCCGGGCGGCTCGTCCGGCGGCAGCGCGGCCGCGGTCGCGGCCGGCATCGTGCCGTGCGCGGCGGCCAGCGACGGCGGCGGGTCGATCCGCATCCCCGCCTCGGCGTGCGGCCTCTTCGGGCTCAAGGCGAGCCGCGGACTGCTCCCCTACGGCCCCGTCTACGGCGAGCCCCTCAGCGGCACCGCGACCGACGGGGTGGTCTCCCGCAGCGTCCGCGACACCGCGGCGATGCTCGACGTGCTCGCGGGGCCGACCGAGGTGTCGCCGTACCTCCCCGGCGGGCTGCCCGCCGGCGGGTTCGCCGGCGCGTTGGACCGCGAGCCGGGGCGGCTGCGGATCGGCATGACCTGGCAGAGCTCCATCAACCCCGACCCGCACCCGGAGGCCCGCGCGGCCGTGGAGCGCGCCGCGGAGCTGCTCACCGAGCTCGGCCACGAGGTCGTCGAGGTGGCGATGCCCGTCGACGACGCCGCCCTCGCCCAGTCCTTCCTCACCACCTGGTTCGTCCACTGCGCCGTCTCGGTCACCGAGGCCCGGGAGGCCTCCGGCGCCGGCGAGGACGCCTTCGAGCCCGACACCCGGGTGATGGCCGCGCTCGGCCGCGCCACCAGCGCCGCCGACTACGTCCGGGCCGTCGAGGGCCGGCACGCGCACGTGCGCCGGCTGGCGGCGTTCCACGCCGACCACGACCTGCTGCTCACGCCGACCACGGCCACGCCGCCGCCGCGGGTCGGCTCCTTCGACCTCCCCGCGCCGGTGGCGATGCTGCAGAAGGCGCTGCTGCGCGCCGGCGCCGGAGGCGTCCTGCGGTTCACCCCCATCGTCGACCAGATGATCAGCGAGAACCTCGGCTGGGTGCCCTACACCCAGCTGGCCAACCTCACCGGGCGACCGGCGATGAGCGTGCCGCTGCACTGGACCGCGGACGGTCTGCCCATGGGCGCCCAGCTCGTCGGCCGGCTCGGCAACGACGAGCTGATGCTCCGGCTGGCGGCCCAGCTGGAGCGGGCAGCGCCGTGGTGGGACCGGGTGCCGCAGCTCTGACCGGGACGCCGGTCCCGACTAGGACGGCGCGAGCAGGCGGCGTACGGCGTCGCGCAGCGCCTGCTCCGGGTCGGTGCCGGACCGGCGGCCCTCGGCGACGAGCGCGAGCAGCCGGTCGCCGAGGTCGTCGTCGGGGTCGTCGTCGGGGTCGCCGTCGGGGTCTCGAGACGGTTGCTGCACGACCTCCTCGCCCAGCCGGTGGACCGGACGGCCGGCGCGTTCGAGCCGGTCCAGCACCTTGTCGGCGTACAGCAGCGCCGGCAGCCCGGGCGGCAGTCCGTCGGTGAGCGAGCTGCGCTGCTTCTCCGCCGCCTTCGCGGCCTCCCACGCCTCGTTCACCGCGACCGGGTCGTCGGCGTCGATGGCGGACCCGTCGGGGCCGGTGGCCCGCCCGCCGGCCGGCGGGAAGACGTGCGGGTTGCGGCGCCGCATCTTCGCGGTCACGTCGGCGGCGACGTCGTCGATCGTGAACTCCCCCGCCTCCTCGGCGACGACGGCGTGGAAGTAGACCTGCAGCAGCAGGTCGCCGAGCTCCTCGCGCAGGTCGCTCCAGTCGCCGGTCTCGGCGCCGGTGTCGATGGCCTCGAGGGTCTCGTGGGTCTCCTCGAGGAGGTAGCGCGCGAGCGAGCGGTGGGTCTGCGCTCGCTTCCAGCCGCACTCGACGCGCAGTCGCCGCATCACCGCGAGGAACTCCAGCAGCGGTGCGCCGTCAGCCTCGCCGGCCATCGTGGGTCCGGTCAGCCGCAGCGCTGGGACTCGGGAAGGGACGCGGCGTACTCGGCATCGGGCGACTCCGCCAGCGCGGTGGTGGCGACGTCGCCGACCGCCACGGAGGTGGAGGTGTCGGCCGGCACCGGCTGGGCGTCACGGAGCTCGACGCCGTACACGGGGTTGACGTCGACCTCGTTCTCCTCGATCCAGTCCGTCAGCGCCTGGTTGCCCAGCGCCGCCACCTGCTCGGCGTTCCCGCCTGCGAGACCCTCCTCCGAGGCGATGCGCTCACCGACGCCGATGACGAGGTCGGCGAGGAGCGAGGAGGTCGACTCGATTTCGACGACGGCCTCCCGCTGGTCCTCGGGGAGTGCGGCGATGGCCGGCTCCTGCTCGAGCTCGGCGACCCGCGCGCGGTGCTCCGGCCCCGGCTCGACCCCGTGCTCCTCGGCGAGCTGCTGGGCCGCCTCGACGAGGGTGAGCTGGCCCGCGACGCCGCTGAGCAGGTAGCTGTTCGGCAGCGGCTGGCCCTCGAGCTGCGGCTCGATCGCCCGGCAGTACGCCGACGCGAGCTCCTCGACCCGGTCGAGCGAGATCTCCGCATCCCCGACCTCGGCGGCCACGCCCGGCGAGAAGCCCGTGCCGGCCACGCCGCACCCGGACAGCATCCCGGACAGCAGGACCGCCGAGGAGGCGAGGGCGAGCAGCGGGCGGGTCGGGTTCACGTCGTTCTCCTGGAGATCGCTCAGCTGGGCGGGTCGATGATCGCGTCGATCACACCGCGGGCCCATTCAAGCAGGGCCGGGCCGAAGATCGGCTTGCCACCCACCACGGCCGTCTGCGGCCGGGGCACCAGGATGGTGTCGAGCCCCGTTTTGACGATCGACTTCGGGTAGAGCCGGTTCAGCCGGACCACCCGCGACTCCGGCAGGCTGACCGGCGCGAACCGGACGTTCTTCCCGGCGATGGTCACCTCGCCGATGCCGGCCTGCCGCGCGCGGGCCCGGAAGCGCGCGACCAGGAGCAGCGACGCGACGACGTCGGGCGGCTCGCCGTACCGGTCGACCAGCTCCTCGCGGACCTGGTCGACGTCCTCGTCGGCGCGGACCTCGGCCAGCCGCTTGTAGACCTCCAGGCGCAGCCGCTCGCTGGGGATGTAGTCGTGCGGCAGGTGCGCGTCGACGGGGAGCTCGACGCGGACCTCGTTGAGCTCCGGCTCGGCCTCCCCCTTGAACTCGGTGACCGCCTCGCCGACGAGGCGGACGTAGAGGTCGAAGCCGACGTCGGCGATGTGCCCGGACTGCTCGCCGCCGAGCAGGTTGCCGGCGCCGCGGATCTCGAGGTCCTTCATCGCGATCGCCATGCCGCCGCCGAGGTCGGAGTGCTGGGCGAGCGTCGCGAGCCGCTCGTGGGCGGTCTCGGTGAGCGGCTTCTCGCCGGGGTAGAGGAAGTAGGCGTAGGCCCGCTCCCGCGACCGGCCGACGCGGCCACGCAGCTGGTGCAGCTGGCTGAGGCCGAGGGTGTCGGCGCGCTCGATGATCATCGTGTTGGCGTTGGACACGTCGAGGCCGGACTCGACCAAGGTCGTGCATACGAGGACGTCGAAGCGCTTCTCCCAGAAGTCGAGCATGACCTGCTCGAGCTGCTTCTCGCCCATCTGGCCGTGCGCGGTGGCGACCCGCGCCTCGGGGACCAGCTCCTTGATCTTCGCCGCGGCCTTCTCGATCGAGTTGACCCGGTTGTGGATGTAGAAGACCTGCCCCTCGCGGAGCAGCTCGCGGCGGACGGCCGCCACGACCTGGCGGTCCTCGTAGGCGCCGACGTAGGTGAGGACGGGGTGCCGCTCCTCCGGCGGCGTGGTGATCGTCGACATCTCCCGGATGCCGGTGATCGCCATCTCCAGGGTGCGCGGGATGGGGGTGGCGCTCATCGCCAGCACGTCGACGGAGGTGCGGAGCCGCTTCATCTGCTCCTTGTGCTCCACGCCGAAGCGCTGCTCCTCGTCGACGATGATCAGGCCGAGGTCCTTGAACCGGACGTCGGGGTTGAGGAGGCGGTGCGTGCCGACCACGACGTCGATGCTGCCGTCGGCCATCCCGGCCATCACCTCGGCGGCCTCCTTGTCGCTCTGGAAGCGCGAGAGCGCCTTGAGCACGACGGGGAAGCCGGCCATCCGCTCGGCGAAGGTGGACAGGTGCTGGGTGACCAGCAGCGTGGTCGGCACGAGGACGGCGACCTGCTTGCCCTCCTGCACGGCCTTGAAGGCGGCGCGGACGGCGATCTCGGTCTTGCCGTAGCCGACGTCGCCGCAGATCAGCCGGTCCATCGGGATGGTGCGGCGCATGTCCGCCTTCACCTCGTCGACGGTGCTCAGCTGGTCCGGCGTCTCCTGGAAGGGGAAGGCGTCCTCGAGCTCGCGCTGCCACGGGGTGTCCGGCCCGAAGGCGTAGCCCTGGGTGGCCTGCCGCGCGGCGTACAGCTTGATCAGCTCGGCGGCGATCTCGCGGACCGCCTTGCGGGCCCGGCCCTTGCGCTTGGCCCAGTCGGCGCCGCCGAGGCGGTCCAGGCTGGGCTGCTCGCCGCCGACGTACCGCGTGACCTGGTCGAGCGCGTCCGCCGGGACGTAGAGCCGGTCGGCCGGTCCGCCGCGCTTGGACGCGCCGTACTCGAGGACGAGATACTCGCGGACCGCTCCGCCGACCTCGCGCTGCTTCATCTCGACGAAGCGGCCGACGCCGTGCTGCTCGTGGACGACGAAGTCGCCGGCCTTGAGCTCCAGCGGGTCGATCTGGCGCTTGCGGCGCGCCGGCATCTTCCGCATGTCGCGGGTCGAGGACTTCTGGCCGGAGATGTCCTCGCCGGTGAGCACCGCGAGGCGGTTCGTCTCGTCGACGAAGCCCTGGCTGAGCGATCCACAGGTCACCATCACGACCGCCGGCTCGAGGTCGCCGTCGAGGCGCGCAGGCACGTCGTGCTCGCCGAGCACCTCGACCATCCGCTCCGCGGGACCGTGCCCGACGTGGACGACGACGGTGCGGAACCCCTCCTGGCGCCAGGTGTCGAGGTCCTTCACGGCCCGCTCGACGTCGCCGCGGTAGGCGTCGACCGGCTTCATCGGCAGCGCGCGGCTGGGCACCGCGCCGTCGATGGCGTCGACGTCGGTGACCACCGCTCCGCCGCCCCCCTCGTCGCCCAGCCCGAACGGGCTCATCGTCCACCAGGGCTTCGCCTGGTCGAGGCCGTGCTCGCGGACGTCGGAGAGCGAGCGGTACGACGCCGCGCCGAGGTCGATGGGGGCGGTGCCACCGCTGGCGGCCGCCGCCCAGCTCGCGTCGAGGAACTCCTCGCTGGTCGCGACCAGGTCGTGGGCCCGGCTCCGGGCGCGCTCGGGGTCGAGCACGAGCACGTGGGTGTCGGCCGGCATCAGGTCGACCAACAGCTCCATCTCGTCGACGAGCACCGGCGCCAGCGACTCCATGCCCTCGACGGCGATGCCGGCGGCGATCTTGTCGGTCAGCTCGACCAGGGTCGGGTGCTGCTGGCCGAGCTCGGCGGCGCGGCGGCGTACCTCGTCGGTCAGGAGCAGCTCGCGGCACGGCGGCGCCCAGAGCCGCTCGACCTTGTCCAGGGTGCGCTGGTCGGCGACGGAGAAGGTGCGGATCTCCTCGACGTCGTCGCCCCAGAACTCCACGCGGAGCGGGTGCTCCTCGGTCGGCGGGAAGACGTCGACGATGCCGCCGCGGACCGCGAACTCCCCGCGCTTCTCGACCAGGTCCACCCGGGTGTACGCCGCGTCCGCGAGGCGGCGGACCACGTCGTCGAGGGATGCGGACGCGCCCGGGACCAGCTCGACCGGCTCCAGGTCGGCGAGGCCCTTGACCTGCGGCTGCAGCACGCTGCGCACCGGGGCGACGACCACCTGGAGCGGGCCGTTGCTGACGTCGTCGCCGGGGTGGCGCAGCCGGCGGAGGACCGCGAGCCGGCGACCGACCGTGTCGCTGCGCGGGCTGAGCCGCTCGTGGGGCAGCGTCTCCCAGCTCGGGTAGTACCCGATCGTCGCCGGGTCGAGGAAGCAGCCGAGCGACTCGACGAGGTCCTCGGCCTCCCGCGCGGTGGCGGTGACCGCGAGCACCGTGCGACCGGCGCGGACCAGGCCCGCGACCACGAACGGCCGCAGCGCCTCGGGGCCGGTCAAGTCGAGCGCGCGGACGGCGCCGCCGCGGGCGTCCTCCATCGCCGAGGCGAGGGTCGGGTCGGCGAGGACGGCGTCGGCCAGGCCGGTGAGGCTCACGGTGCTCCTGAGGGGGTCGCAGCACGAACGCCCCGGGCCGGGACGGCACGGGGAGCGGTCGCCAGTCTACGGAGCGCCTCCGACAGCTCTGCCGGGGTGAGGGCGCCGGGGTGAGGGCTCAGCCGCGGGGGTCGGCAAGGCGGCCGAGGAAGAGGGGAACTCCTCGGCGTACGTCGTGGACGACGAAGAGGAACGGCCGGTCGACCACGAACGGCGTGAGCGGGGGCGGCATGGACTCGGTCGTGACCACGACCGCGGTGGCGGCCGCCGCCTCGGTGCCCTCCTCGTCGACGGTCACGAAGACCTCGTGGAGGACGGCGGCGACGTGCAGGCCCTCCTCCTCGCTCATCGCGGTCAGGTCCGCCTCCTCGCGGTCGAAGGCGGTCGGCATGCCGAGCGCTGCCAGCGCGTCTTTCAGCCGCGCCTGCGTGCGGAAGGTCCACCGCGGGAGCTCGAGCTGGACCCCCTCCGGGCGTCCCTCGAGCAGGCCGGCGAGACCGCCGTCCGCCAGCAGCGCCTCGACGTCCTCGAGGCGCCCCTCGTCGGGGAGGACGACGGTCATGGCGAGGTCCCGGCCGGCGTAGTCGATCCGCACCGACCGCCAGCCGTCCCCGGCGCCGACCCGGGCGCTCTGGCAGGCGCTCGCTCATCGTCGGGACGCTCACCTCCGTGCCGTCGGCCAGCCGGAAGGGCCGGTCCTCGGTCGCGTGCTCGCGGAACGGCACCTCCCAGGGCGCCTTGAGGTAGAGGGCGTTCACGAGCACGAGCACGAGCCGGGTCAGGGCGTCGACCACTCCCGGCGGGAGGATCTCCTCGATCCGGCCGTGCGTCCGCTCGGCCGTCCACGCGTTGACCTCGGCGCGGGCAGCCTCGGTCTCCTCCCAGTCGACCGGCTGCATCGGCGCGTCCAGCTCCCGCTCGAGCTTGTCGAGGAACTCCTCGCGCCACACGGTGTCCACGTGACCGAAGAGCCGGTTGGCCGAGGCCAGCTCGACCTCCGCCGCGCTCCCGTCGGCGCGGCGGCGCTCGCCGGCCAGCGCCTCGACCTCCGCGGTCAGCGCACCCAGCCCGTCCAGCAGCTGCTCGGCGCTCCCGACGCCCAGCACGTCGAGGAGCTCGGCCTCGGTGGCGCCCCGGGCGCCCGGCGCCACCATCGCCAGCGCGACGGCGACCGACCACGGCGAGAGGGCGAGGTTGCCCGGCTGGCCGTCCCGTGGGGTGCCGAGCTGGCTCCACAGGCCGGCTGCGAGGTGCCGGACCGTCGCGACGCCGGCGGCCGCACCGGCGAGCGAGCCGGCCGGCGGCTCGGCGGTCCCGCCGGGCGTGCGTCGTACGTCGGAGCCGGCCGTGCGTGGCTGGTCTTGGCCGGTGCCGCAGGCGGAGGTCGCGGCCAGCCCGAGGGCGGTCAGCAGGAGGACGCGGCGGCTCGGCTCGGCGTGCGGCATGCCCCTACGACGAGACGGGCACGCCGGCGCTTCCGTCAGCCGACGCCGTGGCGCTTGACGAACTCGACGACCTGCTCGGCCAGCTCGGGCCGGCAGACGATGAGGTCGGGGAGGTAGACGTCGTCCTGGTTGTACTCCAGCGGGCTGCCGTCGACGCGGCTGGTGAAGAGCCCGGCGGCGCGGGCGACCGCGACCGGGGCGGCGGAGTCCCACTCGTACTGGCCGCCGGCGTGGACGTAGGCGTCGGTGAGGTCGCGGACGACGCTCATCACCTTGACGCCCGCCGAGCCCATGGCGACGAGCTCGGCGTCGATCTCCTTCGCGAGCGCGTCGACGAACTCCGGCGGGCGGCTGCGCGAGACGGCGATCCGCGGCCGCTCCGAGGTGCGCGGCGGGACGACCGGGGGCTGGCCGGTGTTGAAGGTCTCCCCCAGCGCCGGCTGCGCCACCGCCCCGGCGACCAGGTCGCCGGCCTGCCACAGGGCGACGTGGACGGCCCAGTCCTCCCTCGGCACCTCGGAGAACTCCCGGGTGCCGTCGAGCGGGTCGATGATCCAGACCCGGTCGGCCTCCAGGCGCGCCTTGTCGTCCTTGCCCTCCTCGGAGAGGATCGCGTCGTCCGGCCGGTGCTCGGCGATGAGGCGCATCAGCAGCTCGTGCGCGGCACGGTCGCCGGCGTCCTTGAGCTCCTTGCCCTCCAGCCCCTCCCCGCGCACCTCGAGCAGGCGCTCGCCGGCCACCGTGGCCAGCCAGGTGGCGAGGACGTGGTCGTCGTGGGCGGCGGACTCGGGCGGGCTACCGGCGTCGAAGGTCACGGGCGCCACCCTAGAGGCCGCCCTTCCCTTCGCCCGCTGGCACCTCGCAGGCTCGCCTGCGGAGATCGCCGTCGGACGAGGGCCTGTGGACGGCTCGGGGACCGCGTCTGACCTGGGGAAACAGTGATCTGGGACTGTCGGTGGCGGGTGCTTGAGTGGGGTCATGGCCAAGGACCTGCGACCCGGCGGAGACCACCCGGTCTCGCGTGCGGTCGCGCGGCTGCGTGAGGAGCTGGACGCGCTGGCCGAGGTGCCGTTGTTCGGCCTGGGGCCTGAGGAGACCGGCACGACGCTGGTGGAGCTGACGCGCTTGGCGGCGCAGGTCGCGGAGCTGGAGCTGCGGGTGGCCGCGCAC